>JAZNEH010000220.1:0-27745 GCA_045588515.1 Eubacteriales bacterium | reverse complement strand
GGCATCAAACTTTATGCCTGCGATGCGAACCCGACCAAGCGCTATCAGGGCGATAAGTTATGGCTCCGCCACGTGGAGCAATTCAATGAACTTCTGAAGACCTATTGCGATCATCATAACGATACCACCTACGTTTGCCATCGCACCTTCCCCGGCTTTTTTGCGGATCCCGCCGACGTGGGGGATTATTTCAAGGTCAGAACCAATATCTTTGTGGAGGATGGCGTCCACTTTACTCAGGAGGGCTATGATATTTACCGGGATTTCTTCCTTCAGATATTGGATGTTTTATAAAGCCAACCGCTGTACCGACGTACAGCGGTTTTTGCATATAAGAAAGGCGCTTCCGTTAACGATAGCGAAAGGATACAGCGGTTTTTGCACAAAAGGATACAGCGGTTTTTCCATTCCCCCCCTTGCAATTATAAAGAAAATTTTATATAATATTCTGTACGACACAGAAAGGGGCGAGAAAAAGGATGAAGTATCAATTTGAAGAAACCAGAATACCGTGTGTGGAGATTCCCACCCGGGTGGTGGATGGATTATTGGGCATTGCTACCGGCGCACAATTGAAGGTATTACTTTTTTTGATGCGTTTCAATAAAATGGCCCACGATACTGCGTCGATTGCCTCTTATTGTAATATTGCCCCGGAAGATGTGGAGAGCGCCATTGATTTCTGGGTGAAAGAAAAGATTTTTGCCAAGGAGCAGGGCAAATTGCGGCTGGTGAACGCCGTTAAAACCATTCAAACCAAGGAACTGCCCCGGGTTCAGGCAACGATCATTTTGGAAGAAACCGATCAAAGTTTCCGGGAGATGGTGGCAGAGATCCAGCGGATCACCGGCAAAACTGTGAGTTCGATGTTGCTTTCCTTATTCTATAATATGGTGGAAAACCTGCATTTTTCGGCGGAAATGATTTTGCAACTGGTGGCTTATTGCAACAGCATTGATAAGTTCTCCTATCGCTATATGGAAACGGTTGCCGCCGATTGGTTTGATAATGGAATTGATACCTTTGAAAAGGCCGAAGCCCATATCAGTAAATTGGAATATGCCCGCAGTTTGGAAAATCGGCTGGCGAAAGCCTTCCGCATCGCCACTGCTTTTTCCAAAAAACAGCGGGAACAGATTGCCCTTTGGGCTTCGATGGGTCTAACGGAAGAATTGATTATCGAAGCCTATGATCGATGTATGGATCGGAAGGGGCAGATGAGTTTTGCCTATATGAACAAGATCTTGGAAGATTGGCATCAAAAAGGATATCGGCGGGCGAAGGATATTATCGATCAAAAGCCGGAAGATACCGGCCGGAAACTGCATCAGGGCCTTTCGGATCTGGAACGGAAAATGATTGAAAAAATGCAAGCAGGAGGTGGTAACGGATGAACCATAAGGAAGAACTTTGGGCGGCCTTTTCCGCCAAGCGGGCCCAAGCGATTTATGAGGCGGCAGAGCGCCGGGAAAAGGTTTACGCCGAAAACCCTGTTTTGCTGCAGATGGATCGGGAGATCACCGAGGCCGGCAGTCGCTATTGCGCCGCAATGATGAAGGGCGGAAACGGCGAAGCCGAAGCCCGGGAACTGGCCGATCTGCAACAAAAGCGGGAAGCCTTTCTCCTCTCTATAAAGGCAGATCTGGAGCCTCATTTCGAATGTCCCCTCTGCCAGGATACCGGCCGCACAGAAGAGGGACTCTGCCAATGTTTCAAGCGAGAATTGATTGCCCGGAATTTTCAGCAATCCAATTTGGAACAACAGTTGGAACATCAGAGTTTTGAAAATTTTGATCTTTCCTTGTTCAGCAATGCCGCACATAACGGCCTGCTTTCCCCCCGGGAAAATATGCGCCGGATCTATGAACTGGCGAAGGAATATACTGCTCGGTTTGAGGATCAGAATCGGAGCCTTTTATTTGTGGGCGCCACCGGGCTGGGCAAAACCTATCTTTCCACTGCCATTGCCAAGGCTCTTTTGGAGCAGGGCAAAAGCGTGGTTTATATCAGTGCGCCGGAATTTGCCCGGCGGCTGGATGCCTCCCGCTTTAAAGATAGCGAAACGGAGCTGGAACCTTTTTTTGAATGTGATATGCTGATTTTGGATGATTTCGGCACCGAGAGCCGCACCGGCTATACGATGGCGACCTTGACCGATCTGATGGATCGGCGGATCCGCTGCGGCAAGCCGATGCTATTTTCCACTAACTTGAATTTAGAGGGGATCCAGAACGCCTACGATGAGCGGATCGTTTCCCGCTTACTGGGGCATTTCACCTATTGTTATTTTTATGGCGACGATCTGCGCCGTAAGGCCTTTGAAAATGACTGAACTGAACCGATTTGACGAACTGGACGACCTGCAAATGAACGGTTGGAAACTTTGGCAAAACAGCCGTTTTTTTCGATTTGGAACCGATGCGGTGTTGTTGGTGGATTTTGCCCGTTGTAAGCCGGGAATGAGATTAATGGATCTTTGCAGCGGCACCGGGATCATTCCGATCTTAATGCTGGCTAAGGGCGATGCCGATGCGGCGGCCGCTGTTGAAATCCAGCCCTATTTATGCCAACTGATGCGCCGAAGTCAAAAAGAAAACCGTTGCGAAGACCGGCTGGAAATTTATGAGGGGGATCTGAAAGAGATCCGCTCTATGGTGCAGGGCGGCTGTTATGATCTGGTAACGGTCAATCCGCCCTATGAACCTGTGGGGCGGGGGATCCCCGGGCAAAATCCCTATCGGGAACTGGCCCGGCGGGAAGAGGCCTGCACATTGGAAGATGTGATCCGGGCGGCGGCTTATCTGGTGAAGTCCGGCGGCCGGCTGGCGATGGTGCATCGCCCCTATCGGTTGGGTGAGATCTTGCAAAAAATGGAGGCGGGCGGTTTTTCCCCTTCCCGGTTGCGGTTAGTGGAACCCAAGGCCGGGAAACCGGCTATTCTGGTTTTGGTGGAGGGGGTGCGCAGCGGCAAGCGGGAACTGGCCATCGAGCCCACCTTGATCCTCCATAACGCCGACGGATCGGAAACCGAAGAATTGAAACAAATTTACCGAAGGGAGCATCAATAGATGAGCGAACCGGTTTTATATTTGGTGGGAACGCCCATCGGGAACCTGGGGGATCTTTCCCGCCGGTGCCGGGAGGTGCTGGAGCAGGTGGATTTCATTGCTGCCGAGGATACCCGGAATACCTTGAAACTTTTAAATCATATGGGCATCCATAAACCGCTGATCAGTTATTTTGAACATAACAAGCGGGAGCGTGGGCTGGAGATCCTGAAACGGATCCAAAAAGGGGAAACCTGCGCTTTGGTAACGGATGCCGGAATGCCGGGAATCAGCGATCCCGGCGAGGATCTGGTGAAACTGTTGGCGGAAGAAGGCTATGAAGTTTCGGTGGTGCCCGGGCCCTGCGCCTTAATCAGCGCCTTGGTGCTTTCCGGCCTGCCCACCGGCCGATTTGCTTTTGAGGGATTTTTATCCACCACTAAAAAAAATCGCCGGGAGCATCTGGAGAGCCTGCGCTATACCAAAGAAACTCTGATCTTCTACGAAGCACCCCAAAAACTGCGTGGCACCCTGCAGGATCTTTTTTCCGTCTTTGGCAATCGGCGGATCGCTCTTTGCCGGGAACTGACGAAATTGCACGAAACGGTGCAACGGGGCACAGTGGAAGAGATGATCGCCTATTATGAGGAAACCGATCCCCGAGGCGAATACGTGATCGTTTTGGAAGGGGCCACAGAGGAACCGGCGGAAGAGGCTTTTTGGCAAAAACTTTCGCCCGCCGCCCACGTGGACTATTATGTGCAAACCGGTCTTTCCAAAAAAGAAGCAATCAAAGCCGCCGCCAAGGATCGGGGCGTGCCGAAAAATGAGATTTATAACGAGATTATGAAGAAATAGGAGAAAAAATAATTATTTATACCGTTACGTTTAATCCGGCCTTAGACTATGTGATCAGAGTGAAGGATCTGGAATTGGGGGAAACCAACCGTTCTGCCAGCGAGGAACTTTATTTCGGCGGCAAGGGCGTGAACGTTTCTCTGATTTTGAAGGAACTGGGTAAGGAAAATACAGCGTTGGGCTTTATCGCCGGGTTCACCGGCGCAGCGCTGGAAGAAAACTTGCGGAGCCAAGGCATTAAAACCGAATTTATTCCGCTGAAAGAGGGGCTCACCCGCATCAATGTGAAAATGAAAGGGGAGCAGGAAACCGAAATCAACGCCCAAGGCCCTAAAATCGATGCAGAAGCCATCGCCGCTCTTTGGAAAAAACTGGAGCAGTTGACCGGCGAAGATACGCTGGTGCTGGCAGGGAGCGTGCCTTCCTCCTTACCGGCTGATATCTATGAGCAGATTTTGGCATTGCTGGCGCCGAAGGGCATCCGTTGCGTTGTGGATGTCACCGGGAAACTGTTATTGAACGTGCTGAAATATCATCCCTTCCTGATCAAGCCCAACCATCGGGAACTGGAAGAATTGGTGGGCTGGGAACTGCATAATGAGGCTGAGATTGCCGATGCGGCCCGGGAACTGCAGGCCCAAGGAGCCCGGAATGTTTTGATCTCCCGGGGGAAAGACGGCGCTTTGCTATTGACGGAAACCGACCAAGTATTTACTGCCGGCGTTGCGAAGGTAACCGCCATTAATACCGTTGGGGCCGGGGATTCCATGGTGGCCGGTTTTGTGGCCGGTTTTGATCAAGGCTATGAATATGCTCTGAAATTGGGGAGTGCCTGCGGCGGGGCAACGGCAAGCCTGCCCGGCTTGGCAACCAAAGACGTGATCGAAAAAATACTGAACGAAATTTAAATAAGAAGCGGGGAGGAACCTTTTAGAAAAGGTTCCTCCCCGGTCCCCTCTTCTAAAACTCTCAAACTGAAAATGGACGGCTTGAAAGTTTTTGGAGGATTTTAAAAGGAACCTTTTTTCAAAAAGGTTCCTTTTTGTTTTTCATTCAAATTGTGCGTTATAAAGTTCGCTGTAGAAGCCGCCGCTGGCCAGCAGTTCTTGGTGGGTGCCCCGTTGCACGATGGCGCCGTCTTTCACAACCAGGATCAAATCGGCATCCCGGATGGTGGAGAGCCGGTGGGCCACCACAAAGCAGGTTTTATGGGCCATTAGTTCCCGCATAGCCTTTTGCACCAATTTTTCGGTGCGGGTGTCCACGTTGGAAGTGGCTTCGTCTAAAATCAGCATAGGGCAATCCATCAGCATGGCCCGGGCAATGGTTAAAAGTTGCTTCTGGCCTTTGGAGATATTGGCCGCATCGTCGGTTAGAATGGTATCATATCCTTCGGGCAACCCTTCGATAAAAGGATGGATCCCGGCCGCTTTGGCGGCGGCCATCACTTCCTCTTTTGTGGCGTTGGGCCGGCCATAGGCAATGTTTTCATAGATGCTTCCATAGAAAAGCCAGGTATCTTGCAAAACCATAGAATAAGAATGTCGCAGACTCTCCCGGGTGATATGATCGAAGGGGTTGCCGTCCAGCAAGAGTGATCCTTCGTTTACTTCGTAAAAGCGCATCAAAAGGTTGATTAATGTGCTTTTGCCGGCGCCTGTTGGGCCCACGATGGCAACCAGTTTGCCCGGCTCTGCCTTCAGGGAAAAATCCGTTAGGATGGTTTTTTCGGGAGTATAACCGAACTGCACGCTTTTTAGTTCCACTTCTCCTTCCACCTGGGGCAGGGCTTTAGCCATCGGCGCGTCCGCCGCCTCCGGGGCTTCATCCATCAGGCCGAAAATGCGTTCTGCTGCCGCCAAGGCCGATTGCAACTCGCTATAAATGCCGGCGATCTCGTTGATGGGGCCGGAGAATTTGCGGCTATAAAGAACGAAACTGGAAATACTGCCGATGGTGATCCAAGTGCCACCGCTTTTGATGAACAAAAAGGCGCCCAGAATGGAGATCAAGGCCAGAGAAAGATTGTTGATCAGGTTCATAGAGGGGCCCATCATACTGCCCTGATATTCCGCCTGATAATAGGCCTCCAACACGGTTTCGTCCACTTCGTCAAATTCCTTTAGTACCGTTTGCTCCTGGTTATAGGATTTTAAGGTCTTTTGGCCGGAGATCTTTTCTTCCACATAGTCGTTCAGTTCCCCTAACTTTTTACTCCGCAGGCGGAATAGGGGGCGCACCCGATTGGAAAAGTAGCGGGTGAAGAGAATAGAAAGGGGAACGGTGATGGCAAAGACCGAAAGGAGCAGGGGACTGATGCGAAGCATCATATAAAGGGACCCTACAATGGTGATTAAACTGGTGAGAATTGCGATGACATCCGAGGCCAAGGATTCGCTGATGTTATCCGCATCGTAACTAATCCGACTCAGAATATCCCCGGGGGCGTGGGTGTCATAAAAACCCACCGGCAGATCTGCCAGCCGGTCAAAAAGATCCTGCCGCAGGCGGAAGGTGACCTTTCGGGCAATATGGATCATTAAAATCCGCAAAATATAGGCCATTACCGCCGATGCCAGATAGAATAGTGCCATCAGCCCCGCATAACGGTAAACGGCAGGAAAATCCACCTTCCCGATGCCGCCGGTGGCCGCATCGATGGCTTTGCCGGAAAGTTCCGGCCCTAAAAGGGCTAAAATGTTAGAGGCGAAGGATAAAAGAATGGCCGCTAATAATACCCATTTGAATTTTAGGAGATAGCCGCCCAGCCGCAAAAGAGCGTGTTTAGAAAAGCGTTTTTCTTTCATTGGGCCACCTCCTCGCCGGTTTGAAGGGAATAAATTTCCCGATAAAGGGGGCAGGTTTCCATTAACGCATCGTGGTTCCCCAGCCCTTTGCAGATGCCCTCTTCCAGAACCAAAATCTGATCGCAATGGCGAACAGAACTGATCCGCTGGGCAATAATGATCGAGGTAGTATCTGCATATTCTTCCCGCAGAATCTTCCGCAAGGCCGCATCGGTTTTAAAATCCAATGCGCTGGAGGAATCGTCTAAGATCAAAAAATCCGGCCGGCCGGCTAAAGCCCGGGCGATTAAAAGGCGTTGTTTCTGGCCGCCGGAAAGGTTGGCGGCCTTGGGTTCGATCATTGCCTGCAGCCCGCCCTTTTCCGCCACGAAATCGGCGGCTTGGGCGGCGGCTACTGCTTCGTTCAGTTGATCGGCGGTTAGTGCCCGGCCGATTCGAATGTTTTCGCCGATGGTATCCCGAAAGAGCAGATCGTTTTGGAATACCACGCCGAAATGTTTGCGGATCTCAGCGGGCTCCAGACTCCTGAGATCCTTTCCCAGCAGGAGGATGCGTCCTTGGTCGGGATCGTAAAACCGCATCAACAGGCTGGCTAACGTGGTTTTGCCGGCGCCGGTGGGGCCTAAAATCCCTAAACTTTCGCCCTTATTCAGGCGGAAGGAGATGTTCTCCAGATCGGCTTTCTTTTTATGATAGGAGAAGGAAACATTTTCAAAGGCAAGGGTGGCATCGGTGTTGGATTCCGGCCGTTCTTCGGCCTGCAGGCCATGGGGGAGGTCCAAAATGTCCCGGATCCGCTTGGCTGAGGCCAAGGAGCGGGAATAGCCGGTTAAAACCCGGGTCATCATCAGCATAGCGTTGAGGATGATGGTGAAATAAGAGAGGAAGGCAGTGATGGCGCCCACCCCGGTGATGCCGGCATTGATGCGGCGTGCCCCGATCAACACCACCAAAACTAAGCCCAGATTTAAAATCAGATTCATCAGCGGCGCATTGATGGCCATCGTGTTATTGGCTTTGCTTTCCGCTTTATAAACCCGTTGGTTAACCCCTAAAAACCGTTCCTTTTCATCTTGGGTTTTGGAGAGGGCTTTGATGACCCGCACGCCGCTCACGTTTTCCCGCACTGTGCGCACCATAGCATCGTTTTCTTCCTGCAGATTGGCAAATAGAGGCACGCTCTTTTTACTGATCCGATAGACTAAAAAGCCCATCAGCGGCAACATAGCCAGCAATACTGCAGAAAGCACAGGATCCAAACTCCAAGTCATCAGAATCCCGCCGATCACTAAGATAGGCGCCCGGATCCCGATCCGTTGCATCATTCCGATCATCCGATGCAGATTATAAGTATCGGTCGTCATACGGGAGATCAGCGAGGGGATCGTGGCCTGATCCACCTGTTGATTTGAAAGGGCAAAGATCTTTTTGAAAAGATCGTGGCGCATAATATACATAGCCTTGCGGGCCACCAAGGCGGCGGATCGGTTGGCAATGATATTGCCGATCCAGGCAATGCCGGAGCAGACCAGCATAATGCCGCCCCAGAGCAACACCATCTTCATATCCTTTTGGGGGATCATCACATCGATGATCATAGCCAAAATATAAGGCAACACCAGATCCATAGTGGAGCCGATGAACTTGATCAAAAGGCCGAAAAGCATCTGCCTCAGATAGGGCTTTACGTATTGAAGGATCAGTTTCATTGCGTTCCCTCCAATTCTGCAAAACCGTTTTTGCGGGATTCCCGGGCCCGTTCATATAATTTTATCAGCGTTTCGGTGAATTGTTCTTTTTCGGCAGGCTCCAAGGCTGAAAGCAACCAATCATAATAACGGTTCGTCCATTCCACATCCAGTTCCTTTACGGCATCGGCTTTTGGCGTGGAGGCAATTAATTTTGCTCGCCGATCCCGGGGATCGGCTTCCCGGGTAATATATTCCTGCTCTTCTAAGCGATTCACCAATCGGGTGATCTGGGATTTATCGATTCCCAAGCGATCCGCCAATAATTGCTGATTCAGAGATTGATGAACGGAAATCACACGTAAAGCGTGGGCTTCCTGCGCGGTTAGATCTTCTGTCATATGGCGATTATAATATTGCTGCGCAATACGGGAAATGCTGTAAAAATAACGTTTATAGTTTTCCATAGCGCCCCTCCTTTGAAAATAGTTGCATTATCAACTAAATATTAACAAAAAATGGTTGCAATGTCAACTATTTTACGAGAATGTCGAAAAGTTTTTTTGGGAATTTTAAACAAAAACCTTGTAATTTTTAGATAGAAATTATATAATAAAGAAAAAGGAGTTCTGGAAGATGCCCACTTTAGATACTTTCAAATACGCAACGAAGCGTAAAAATTTGCATTTACGGGTGGTGAAAGGCCATTTTGTAACCGGCCAACATCACACCAACTATTATATTGACGTGGCTGCCCAAAAGGCCCGCCTTTCCGAAGCCAAATCCATGGCAAAGGAAATCTGCAGTTACTATGCTCATTCTACGGTGGTGGATACCATCCTTTGCTTAGATGGAATGGAAGTGGTGGGAACCTGTTTGGCCGATCGGCTCACCGAGGGCAATTATATCAATATGAACGCCCATCAAACGATTTATGTGGTAACCCCCGAAACCACCAGCAACAGCCAGTTGATCTTCCGGGATAATTTGGTGCCGATGATTGCAGGAAAACACGTTTTGGTGTTGGCTTTATCCATCGTCAGCGGCAGTACGGTGAAGGGCGCTTTGGAAGCCATCCGCTATTATGGCGGGATGGTGGCCGGCGTAGCTTCGGTGTTTGCCACGGCCGAAAAGATCGAAGAGTTCCCGGTGGTATCAGTGTTCAATCCCACTGATCTGCCGGATTACGTGAACGGGCCTTCCCATGAATGTCCCCTTTGCAAGGCCGGCGTGAAGATAGACGCTTTGGTCAACTGCAACGGCTTTTCAAAACTATAATAAAAAACCGCTTTCCCGGTTGATTCATCATCCGTTGGGAAAGCGGTTTTTTTATGCTTATTTTTAAAGGTTAGGCTTTTTTCCGAACGATCGCACGGATCACAAAGAGGGTTGCGATCATCAGCGCTAAGGAAACGCCCAGAACCAAGAATACGTTCTGAACGAAGCCGGCCAGCAGGTAACCTACCAAACTAACCCCGGCAACGGTGAGTGCATAGGGTAATTGGGTAGAAACGTGAGCCACGTGGTCGCTTTGTGCGCCGGTGGAGGCCATAATGGTGGTGTCGGAAATGGGGGAGCAATGGTCGCCGCAAACGGCGCCGGCCAGGCAGGCAGAGATGCAGATGATCACCATAGCAGGGATCGTTCCGGTTTCGCCCACATTGGCTAAAGAATCCTTAAACACATCGGTAACGATGGGGATCAGGATGCCGAAAGTGCCCCAAGAGGTGCCGGTGGCAAAGGCCAGCAAAACAGCCACTAGGAACAGGATCACAGGCAACAGGATCTGCAGGGCCGTTGCGCCCTTCACAACGCCGGATACGAACGTACCGGCGCCCAAGAGGCCGGTCATAGATTTCAAGCCCCAAGCGAAAGTCAGGATCAGGATAGCGGGAACCATCTGCTTAAAGCCTTCGGGCAACGCTTCAGTACATTCCTTGAAGGAGAGTACCCGGCGGGCCATAAAGTAGATCATATCCACGATCAGAGCGGCAATGGAACCAACGGCCAGACCGTAGGCGGCATCGCAACCGGCAAAGGCATCGATGAAGGAGGTGCCGCTGAAGAAACCGCCGGTGTAAACCATACCGGCCACACTCAACACGATCAGTACCACTACGGGCAACACCAGATCGATCACCTTGCCCTTGCTGCTGGCGGGAATCTGATCGGCATTTGCATAGGGATTGCCGGCATCGGAGAAGAGATCGCCTTTTCGGGCATTTTCTTCGTGGCGGCGCATAGAGCTAAAGTCGAAATCGCCCAGCGAGATAATAATGACCATAGCGATGGTCAAGAGGGCATAGAGATTATAGGGGATGGTTTGGATGAACAGCGAGATGCCGTTCACCCCATCCACAGTGCCGCTGACAGCGGCGGCCCAGGAAGAAATGGGGGCGATGATGCAGATGGGGGCGGCGGTGGCATCGATTAGATAAGCCAACTTTGCCCGGGAAATATGATGCTTATCGGTGATGGGGCGCATTACGCTGCCCACGGTCAGGCAGTTGAAATAGTCATCCACAAAGATCAAAGCACCCAAACCAAAGGTGGCAAATTGCGCACCCCGGCGGCCTTTGATCTTGGTGGCGGCCCATTCGCCGTAGGCACGGCTGCCGCCGGCCCGATTCATCATCACAACCAGAGCGCCCAGCACCACCAGGAAGATCAGGGTGCCCACATTCCAGGCATCGGCCAGATTGGCAACCAACCCATCGTTTACAACGGCGTTGAACATCGTTTCAAAACTGAATTTTCCATCCCCCACCGCATAAAGAATACCGCCGGAAAGAATTCCGATAAAGAGGGAAGAATAAACTTCCTTGGTAATCAAAGCCAAAACAATGGCGATCACCGGCGGCAACAGGGACCAAGCAGTTTCGTTGAAGAACGAGGTATAAACCTCTTCGGCGGCCGCATCCTCTGCAAAGCAGGCGATGGAGAATAATCCCGCCATCAGCAGAACAGAGATCAGAATCAGGCCGATCTTGCGCAATTTTGCGTTTTTCATAAACTCCTCCTAAAAAGCAACAAAAAACCTGCATCAGGCACCTATGGAGCGGCCTTATGCAGGGAAAGATCATACATAAGATGGCACTCCACAAATCGTGACAGTCCGGCGCATATTTTGCGCCGACCCAGCAATTTTTCGCAAAACGGGGGGGGACGGAAAAATCACTTCGGCGGTTGCCCCTTTCAAACCGTTTTCTAACCCCAAAACGGCCATACTCTTGGCGAACCGCGCCTCCATCGGCTGGTATTTTGTTTTATTATAGATGAATGGTAACATAACCTCTTTCAAAAGTCAACCATTATCGATAAAAAAGCCCCGATATCAATCGGGGCTTTTGTGATTATTTTTCTTTGATGACGGTCTGGCCGCCCATATAGGGGCGCAGAGCCTCGGGGATGCGGATACTAAATTTCTCGCCGTCGAATTCCAGGTTGTTTTCCAAGAAGGCGATCAACATTCTGGGGGGTGCCACAACGGTGTTGTTCAGGGTATGGGCCAGATACTTCTTGCCGTCTTCACCCTTCACCCGGATGCCTAAGCGGCGGGCCTGGGCATCGCCCAGATTGGAACAGGAGCAAACTTCAAAGTATTTTTGCTGCTTGGGGGACCAAGCTTCCACATCATAGGATTTCACTTTCAGATCAGCCAGATCGCCGGTGCAACATTCCAACGTCCGAACGGGGATATCCAGAGAACGGAACAGTTCCACAGAGTAACTCCACATTTTATGGAACCAATCCATACTCTCCTCCGGCTTACAGATCACGATCATTTCCTGCTTTTCAAACTGGTGGATTCGATAAATGCCCCGCTCTTCAATGCCGTGGGCGCTCTTTTGCTTGCGGAAGCAGGGGGAATAAGTGGTGAGGGTTAGGGGTAGGGAAGATTCGGGGGTGATGGTATCGATAAATTTACCGATCATAGAATGTTCGCTGGTGCCGATCAGATAGAGGTCTTCCCCTTCGATCTTATACATCATTGCGTCCATTTCTTCAAAACTCATTACCCCGGTTACCACGTTACTGCGGATCATAAAGGGCGGGATGCAATAGGTGAAGCCCTTATTGATCATAAAATCACGGGCATAGGATAAAACAGCGCTGTGCAGGCGGGCGATATCGCCCATCAGGTAATAAAAACCTTCGCCGGCAACCTTGCCTGCGGCTTCCTTATCAATGCCGGAAAAGTGGGCCATAATATCAGTATGGTAGGGGATCTCGAAGGTGGGAACGGCTTTTTCACCAAACTGCTCCACTTCCACATTTTCTTCGTCGTTCTTCCCAACGGGAACGGAAGCATCCACTATATTGGGGATCTTCATCATCACTTCATTGAGTTTCACCTGCAGTTCGGCTTCCTTCTTCTGCAGTTCGGCCAATTCTTCGGCCTGAGCAGTTACCTGAGCTTTGATGGCCTCGGCTTCTTCCCGCTGGCCCTTTGCCATCAGGCCGCCGATCTGTTTGCTCAAGCGGTTCCGATTGGCCCGCAATTCATCCGCCCGGCGGTTGCTGGCTAATTTTTCTTCGTGCAGAGCAATGGCTTCATCCACCAAGGGCAGTTTATGATCTTTGAATTTTTTTCGGATGTTTTCTTTTACTAATTCCGGATTTTCTTTTATAAATTTAATATCCAGCATATTCAGGACTCCTTCAAGTTATTTACTTCATTATTTTAGCATATCCGACAATATTTTCAAGCCTTTTTCTTGGCTTTTATCCGGTTTTTCAAGGTCCGATAGGGAACAACCGCATCAAAAATCGGCAACATTCCCTTTTTCTCTGGGTTTTGGGCCACCAATTGATAGATATCGTGGCCGGGATAATGGTTGCCTTCCACCAATTTGGGGCCTTGGGGGGTTAGAGCGATATCCCAGCCCACAAACCGCACAGAGGGGATTTTTTTGGCGGCTTTTTCCGCCAATTCCAATGCGGCCTGCCAATGGGGCAGTGGATAACCGTCGAAAGTAATTTGAGTATCGGGATGGGATTGGTAACTCCGCCCCAACTTATCAACGGCAACGCCGATCAGTTTGCCGGTTTCGGGGTCGGCTGGGATCACCATTCCGCCGTGGTTGAAATTATCCACCACCGCTCCGCCGCTTCCCAGACGCATTGCGGCGTAGACCGGGTGGGGGGTGCCGTTATCGTCCAGAATGGTTACTAACCGCACTGTATTGATGGCTTGGGCATAAAGGGCGTTCACCGCCTCATCCTGCTCCAATACTTCTTCGATTAGAGTTTGTCCGCTGGTTTTCAGGGTGTTATAAAGGGCAACAGCGCTTTCTTCGGCCCGGGTATCGATCTTTTCAATATCCCGCCCGCATAGGCCGGATTCCGGTTTCACCATAATCACCGGATGTTTTTGAATAAAGGCTTCAAAATCTCCGGCCTCCGCTGTAGAGAGATCCAGAAAATCCCGCCCACATTCTTCTTTGAACAGGGTGAGAAATTCAGTTTTATTATTGAAATAATGATAGTCTGCCCGGTTATTTAGGGCCTGCACATAGCGGGTGTTTTTTCCTCGGGTCAAAATGTCCTTCCGCTGGGCGTGGTTCATCTGGTACATTCCGAAAATAGTGTAATCAATATAACCCGCCTCATAGCGCAGGGCACAAAGGGCCATATCCGCCAGAATGAAGGCTTTGGAACGGCCGGTTTGGCTATGAACCTGATCCAGCCGATCACGCAGACCTTTGGTATTCAGCTTGGCAACCCGTTGGATCAGATAAGTGATCTTACTCATGGGCAACACCTCGTTTTCTTGAAAATTTAATGGGCGGCAATTGGGCCAGAAGGATGGCCGCCAGCATCAGGCCGCAACCCAAGAACTCCCGGCCGGAAAGCCATTGCTTTAACACAACGGCACTGGTGAGCACAGAAAAAACAGATTCCAAACTCATCATCAGCGAAACAACCGTGGGGTTGGCGCCTTTCTGGGCTACGATCTGCAGGGTAAAGGCTACGCCGCTGGAAAGAAGGCCGGTATAGAATAAGGGGAAGAGGCAGGCGGTCAGATTGCCCAGGTTGGGTTGCTCGAAAAGGAGCGCCAGAATGGCGGAAAGAATCGTTACAACCATAAACTGCACGCAGGAGAGCCAAAGGGCATCCACCCGCTGGGAAAAGTGGTCCACCACCAAAATATGGCCGGTGAAGCAAAAGGCACAGCAAAGAACCAAAAGATCGCTGGTTTCGATGCCGATATTTTTTTTGATGCATAGAAAATATAGTCCCGCCACTGCCAGCAAAACGGCGATCCAAACGGTGCCCGGCGCTTTTTTCTTTAAAAAGAGGCCGAAGATGGGCACCAAAACAATATAAAGGGCGGTGATAAATCCGGCCTTGCCCGGATCGGTATCGGAAAGGCCCATTTGTTGCAAGGCGGAAGATACCGCCAGAGCTGTTCCGCAACAAATGCCGCCGATCAAAAGATCCTTGCGGGTTTTTGGAGGCGGCAAAAAAGGTTTCTTTTGCACTTTCGAAAAAAGGAAGATTACTGCCAGCAAGGCTCCCACTGCGATCAGGGAGCGAAAGGCATTAAAGGTGAGGGCCGGCAATAGATCGGCGCCCATACTTTGGGCCACAAAGGCCGAGCCCCAGATGAAGGCGGCGAAAACCATCAATAGGCTTTGGGTTAACTGGTTCATAAAGAATAGGTTCTCCAATAATACATTGATAATATATTCTATCAAATTATTTGAAAAATGGCAAGTTTTTTCCTAAAATAAGCAGGGGTTCGACAGAATTACAGTTTTTTCTTGCGTAATCAACATTGTTCTGCTATAATAAAACCAATAAAATAGAAGGGGTTTTATTTTATGAAAAGAAAAGACGGCATTCGCCTGAAAAATCAGGATCCTATGTATACCGTTGCAGCCCACGTAATGGATAAGCGTGTGGATTCGATGAATATGATCACGTTGGATATTCCCATCGATCCGATGATGGAATATATCCGGAGCAAACAAGCCGAAGGGATGAAGATCTCCCGGCTGGCGGTGATTTTAACGGCCTATATCCGGATGATCGCCCGCTATCCCAAACTGAACCATTTTGTGGTGAACAGCAATATTTATGCCCGCAACGAGATCGCTGTGGGGATGGTGGTGCTGAAGGGGAGCCTGGCCGATGGCGGCACTATGTCCAAAATCTATTTCCAGCCCACTGATACCATTTTTGACGTACAGCGGCGGCTGAACGAATATATCGAAGCCAACCGTTCTCAGGATCCTCAAAACGGAACCGAAAAGATCATTAAGATCCTTTTGGGAACGCCCGGCCTGCTTCGAGGCGGAGTGAAGATCCTGAAATGGATGGATCGCCATAATATGCTTCCCAAGAGTATTATCGATATGAGCCCGTTCCATCTTTCTCTGGTAATCACCGATCTGGCCAGTATCCGCACCGACTCTATTTACCATCACGTTTATGAGTTCGGAACCACTTCTGTTGCCATCTCGATGGGCAACACCCGGGAAGTTGCCAAGCGGCGTAGAGGGGAGATCGAGTTCCAAAAATGTATGCCTTTGGGCATTGTGATGGATGAGCGGATTGCCGGCGGCAGTTATTTTGCCATCGCCTTCCACGATTTCCAGAATCTGATGCGCCATCCGGAACTGATGGAACAGCCCCCTGAGGTCATCGACGACGAGATCAAACAGATTTTCAATATTGAATAAACGAAGAGAGGGAACCTTTTGTAAAAGGTTCCCTCTCTTAAACTCTCCCTCGAAAACTTTCGACCTGACAGATTGGAAGTTTTTGAGGGGATCATAAGGGGAACTTTTTACAAAAAGTTCCCCTTAACTTATTTCTCCTTCACCTTCGACCAAAGCAGGATGATGATCTGGCCGGGGATGCCCAGGAGGTAGATCTGCCAGATATTGGCGGCGGGCAGAACGGTCAGGTGGATCCCCGCCAAAAGGCTCCAGACCATCAAAGAGATGATCAGGTAATTACGGCGGCGGTCAGACCAGATGGAGTTCAGCACCAGCCATACGATCATAGAGGCGGGCACCGCCCAAACGTAGGGCAGATAGATCTGGATCGCCCCGGGCAGGGAGATCAAAAGGGGTACGAAGATGGCTGTGGCTATCAGCCACACCAAAAGCACGCTCATCCCGGTGATAAAGCCCCGGTTGTGGCGATGCTTCTTTTGGTTGGGTGTGGGGAGCGTGGTATGCTCTTTCACCAAATCGTCTAAGGTTACTTGGAACAGGCCGGCAATTTCCACCAGAACGGCCACGTCGGGAATTGATTCGCCCCGCTCCCATTTGGAAACCGCTTTATCGGTATAATTCAGCCGCTCTGCCAGTTCCAGTTGGGTCATTCCGGCCCGTTGGCGCAGTTCGGCAATGTTTTTTGCAATAATGGGCTTGATGTCCACCAAATTGGAATTCCTTTCTTTTCTTTGATGGGACTATTTTATCATAAAGTGCGCAAAAATGCAACACTCTACCGGCAGTAGAGCCGATTTTTTGGAACTCTACTGTTCCAAAACCACGGGTGGAGCGGGGGCGGGGAACGGTAGGTTGTTTCTTGCAAGTGGCGGTTCTATAATAGAATCATCAAGAAAACGGCAAGGAGATTTTGCAATGTATTCGATTTTCAAAAACCGGGTAATCCCGGTGTTTTTTGCGGTGGATGACCGCTATGCGCCCTTTTTGGCGGTGACGCTGCAATCCATATTGGAATATGCTTCCCGGCGGGATGATTATCGGATCTATATTCTGATTGATGAACTGAGCGAGAACCATCGAAACGAACTGAAAAAGGCAGAACGCAAAAATTTTAGCATCGAATTTGTGGAAGTGGGGCATCGACTGGCGGCGCTGGGCGATCTGCACGTGCGGGATTATTATACCAAAGCCACCTATTACCGGTTTCTGATTCCCACTCTGTTCCCTCAATACGATAAGGGGCTATATTTGGATTGCGATATCATCTTGCTGGGCGATCTGGCTCGGCTTTATGATATCCCTTTGGGCTGGAATCTGGTGGGGGCGGTAACCGACGAAGTAATCACCGACATCCCTGTTTTTCGCCGTTATGCCGAAAAGGTGCTGGGTCTTTGCGGGGAAGATTATTTTAACGCAGGCATTCTTTCGATGAATTTAAAGGAAATGCGTCGGGCAGATCTTTTGGGGGCTCTGAACCGGTTGATGGAGCATTATACCTTCCGAGTGGCCCAAGATCAGGATTATTTGAATGTTCTTTGCCACGGGCGGGTGGCTTATCTGCCGTTGGCTTGGAATAAAACCGCTTTTCCCAATGCGGAAGAAGGGCCCCGGCCGATGTTGGTGCACTTTAAGATTAATTGGAAACCGTGGCATTATCGGGGCGTGGCCTTTGAGCGGGAATTTTGGAATTTTGCATTTCGTACCGGCTATTATCGGGAACTTTTGACTATGCGGCAACAGTATTCTGCCGAAGATCGGGAACGGGATTGCCGCCAATATGAAGGGTTGATGGCACTGGCCCGGCAAGAAACCGAGGCAAGCCGGGAAAGTTGCCCCTTGGCCTATGCTGTTGCTCGGCAAAAGGGGGCTTAAAGATGGCGCTTTCCAACGAACGGCAGGCGGTTCTGGAACAGATCGCCCTTTTGGAGCGGGAAGGCCGCTTCGACGAAGATGTGGAGCAGGATCCCCCCACCCGGCCCTTGAAACCCGGCGAGGCGGATTACTTAAATGAAAAACCTTTTGCTAAAATCAAAACGGAATTCGCCAACCAATGCGCCCGATTGTATTTTGATCATTGCATCCGGAAGGGGCAACTGGTCATCAAGGAGATCCGGGGACTGGAGCATTACCGCCCAGTGGCGGATAGGGGGCTTATCATTACCTGTAATCATTTTAATCCCTACGATCAGTATGCGGTCTTTAAGGCCATTCAAAAGGATCTGGGGCATAAGCGGTTGTATAAGATTATTCGGGAGGGAAATTTTACCTCCTTTGGGGGCTTGTTCGGCTTTTTCTTTCGCCATTGCAACACCCTGCCGCTGGCCTCTGACTTGGGGGTCTGGCGGGAGTTCTTCCGGGGTGTTTCCACATTGCTGAAGCGGGGCGAAAAGATTTTGATCTACCCGGAGCAGGGAATGTGGTGGAACTACCGCAAGCCCCGCCCCTTAAAAAGCGGTGCCTTTCAATTGGCGGCTAAGAATAATGTGCCGATCCTGCCGGTGTTTATCACGATGGAGGACACCGAAAAGATGGGGGCAGACGGCGCCTTCATTCAGGCCTATACGTTGCATTTTCTGCCGGCGATTTTTCCCGATACAACATTAAATCATCGGGAAAATGCCCGCCGAATGGGGGAGGCCAATTACCAAGTATGGAAGGAAACTTATGAGCGGGTTTATGGTATCCCGCTGTCTTATACCACAGAAAAGGAGATCCAATGTTTTATATCTTGATTATTATACTGGCGAATCTGCTGATCGCCGGGGTCTGGGATCTGTTCGAGCCCGGGCGGGGATGGCTTTATCTGCTGATCTCCTTGGGCGCAACGCTAACGGTGATTGCGCTGGATGGGCTGGAGGCTTTTTTAATTCGCCGCCTGCCGGAACGTTGGTTCCGGGCGGGGGTGCCGCTATTTCTAGTGAAAGAGCGGGAGCGGAAATTTTTGCGCCGGCTGGGGATCCGCCGCTGGAAACGGTTTGTGCCCGAGTTGGGCGGATTCACCGGCTTTCATAAAGATCGGGTGCGGGATCCCAAGGATCCTGTTTATCTGGCCCGTTTTTTGTTGGAATCCAATTACGGGGTGGCGATCCATATCGTGAACGCCTTTAGTGGCTTTTTACTGGTGTTGTTTCCTTGGTGTGGCGGGCCGGGCATCGCCCTGCCGGTGGCAACGGTCAATCTGGTTCTGAACCTTCTACCCACCGCCCTCCTGCGCTATAACACCCTGCCCCTATGGCATTTATATAGGAAACAAAGAGGGAAAACCTTTTGAAAAAGGTTTTCCCTCTTAAACTCCCTTTCGAAAACTTTCAATCTTGGTGGGTTGAAAGTTTTTGAGGATTGTTAATGTTTTTGTTGTTTCATCCAGGTGTTGATGACGAATTGGGTGGGCAGATGTTTCACGCCGAAGACCTGCAGTTTGTTCACAAGGGAAGGCACGCAAACGGCCTTTCCTTTTTTTATAGCCTTCAGGGCGTCCTTGACCGCCTCTTCGGCGGTGAACCACTTATTGAAATAGGTCACCGCATCGTTGCTGGTCTGTTCTGCGTGGTTGAAGAATTCGGTTTTTACCCAGCCGGGGCAAAAGGCCAAAACCTTGATGTTGCGGGGTTTTAACTCGGCTCGCAATCCTTGGGAATAACTGAGAACAAAGGCCTTTGTGGCGGCATATACGTTCAGGTAGGGCACCGGCTGGAAGGCTGAAAGGGAATCCACCTGTAGGATCCGGCCGCCATTGGGGATATAAGGCAGGGTGCGCTGGGTCACCGCCACCAAGGCCTTGCAGTTCAAGTCGATCATCCCCAGGCAATCCTCCAGAGGGATCTGGTCGTAGCGTCCGAACTTGCCGAACCCACTGCAATTGATAAGGAGCGACACCTCCGGCTTTTCGTTCTCCAGTAAGGCGCTGTATTCTGCCAGACAGGTTTTATCGGTCAGATCCAGCGGTAACACCCGCACCGGAACCGTCAATTCTGCCTTTAGTTCTTCCAGCCGGTCTGCCCGGCGGGCGATGACCCAAAGTTCGTCCCAATGCTCCTGCATTTCGATCTGTTTTGCAAATTCCCGGCCCATTCCGCTACTGGCGCCGGTGATGACGGCAATTTTCATTTTCATTCTCCTTTGTGATTTCCCGGAATTTGTTTTTAAAATTGTATCATATCGTAGAAATTTTATCAAGGAGTTGCTTTTTTCTTTGAAATGGGGTAAAATGGATGAAAATAAAGTCCAAAGGAAATTTTTGAACGATGAAAGATTTTGGTTTGCAGATCTATACGCTGCGGAATACGATGGATACCGCCAAAAAATGCGGTGTAAAATACTATGTGGTAGAACAAGATACCTGCCCCGGCGATCCCTTCGATAGCGTAAAGATGAGCGCTGACTTCCTGAAGAAAATGTAAACTGTATCAAAATAGAAAAACTCTCAATTGGAAAAAGCCCAATTGAGAGTTTTTTTATAATTGAAAATGATAATCCTTTAATATGCGATCAAGATATCGCTCTTTTGTCGCTTTATTCTCGTAATAAGCCTTATGCTTGCTGATAGAAACCAATGAAGCACGCATAGCTTCAATCCCAAAATCAATTAAAATGTGATCCAGAAAATATTGGGTCGCTTGCTCGTTCATGGTGCGAATATATTTTTCGCCGGCAAGCAGATGCGATAAATTTCGAAAATATCCCTCCGCTGTTCCGGGATGAATTTTATAGAGGGTTTCTGCCGTTTCCTTGGCTTTTTTCATTGAAATCTTCCCGAAATGAACACTTTTAGCAAGCTGATAAAGCTGTGCTATCATATCAGACGTTAGTTTTTGCTTCCCCATATAGTTTCTCCTTTATTGTTTATCTCGAAAAATAACAGTATTATTTAATCTTCATCCGATTTTAGTTTGATATTGATCGCAGATCTGTTCCAGCAGGTCTACGTTGTGGTGTAGAGAGCGGCGGTAATGAATGTGCATCCGCATAGCGGCAATGGCACGCTGGAGGCCGCCTTTGCCGTAATCCCGCAAAATGTTATCAAAGTATTTGGCGGTGGCTTTCCCGCTGATCGCACGCTTATAAAGCTCGCCCCTCAGCAATGCCATCACCGCAAAGATTGTCATCAGCGCATTGTTTTTGTTCATTCCGGTTTTTAAATGGACCTGCTCCGATAATAGAACCACGTCGGCATACTCTGAAGCGGTGGCTTTTCTGCCCGCCTGATAGCAAGCTTCCAGCATCTCGTTAGTTACTTTGGAATTGGTGCGGCGAGGAGTCGGCGGGATCAGTCCCTCCCGGCAAACCGGCGGTGACGCCGGAAACGGATCCGTAAGCATTGTCGCTTGCTTTTCTTTTAATGCATGAACTTGTTCTTCTAATGTTTGAATCCGTTCAAGCATTTCCAAAATTACTTTTTCGTATTGCATAATGATGCACCTCCATGATAACCAAAACCATTAACACAATCCCAAACGATCTCTCAGCAAGAAACCATTTCTTGCTATCATCCTATCATAGAAATAATTTCTTGTCAATAGAAATTACAAGAAATAGCAAGAAATATTTCTTGTTGCGTAAAACGGTTCTTTTTGATGATGTAGAGTGTGGGGGGAGTGTTTGGCGAAAAAAGGGAAAAAAGGGGCATTTTTATATAAAAAGACCTCCTACGGTACATTGGCCGCAGGAGGTTTTATGGATTTTATGATTTGGGTGGGTTAGCGAGAATTTTATTAAAATTACAAAGGAACAGAATACCGCAGGTGGTGGCGGCAAGGGCATCGGCGATGGGCTCCGCCCAATAGATCCCGAAGACACCCATAAAACGGGGCAGGATCAAGGCTAGAGGCACCAGCAGAATGATCTTACGGAGCAGAGCGATGAACAGGGAAAACTTGGCTTGCCCCAACGCCAAAAAGGCGGTCTGGCAGGCTCTTTGTATCCCGAAGATCAGCATTCCTCCCATAAAGATAGGCAGTGCCTTTTTACAAAGGGCGATCAATTGGGCGTTGTTGGTAAAGATGGCGGCGTAAAAGCCGGGGAACAGCATTGTCGAAAGGGCCAGCAAGGCGGTATAGGAAAATAGAATCAAGAGCATAATGGCAAAGGTGGAACGCACCCGTTTTTTATTGCCGGCGCCATAGTTGAAACTGATGATGGGGGCCACTCCTTGGGTGAAGCCGGCCACCGGCACGCCGATGAACTGCATCACGCTTTGCATAATGGTCAGGCAGCCTACATAAAGATCTCCGCCGTATTGTTTCAACCCGCCGTTCATTACGATGGAAATAATACTTTCTGTAATACTCATCACAAAGGGAGAGATGCCCAAGGCGGCAATCCGTCTTAAAATCTTAGGTTGCAGTCGTAGGTCCCGGGGGCGGATGCGCAAGGCGGGGGCTTTAGCGATCAGGTAATAAAGCACCCAGGTTGCGCTGAGGGATTGGGAAATGACGGTTGCTAAAGCGGCGCCTTTGACGCCCATTTTCAAGCCGTAGATGAAGAGGGGATCCAAAATGATGTTGGCAACGGCGCCGATCACCACCGAAAGAGTGGCGATCATGGTTTTACCCTGCAACAGAATAAAGGGCGATAGCCCCACGGCAACCATCACCATAGGCGTTCCCAAAAGATAGATCCGCAGGTATTCGGCCGCATAAGGGTAGGTGGCTTCGCCGGCGCCGGTCATAAACAAAAAGGGCTTCATAGTCGGGTAAAAGACTGCGGGTAGTAGGATAGAGAGTATCGCCAGCAAGGCGGTACCGTTGCCCAGAATTTGACCCGCTCGCTTGGAATTCTTCTGCCCCAGGGCAATGGAGGCTAAGGGAGCACCGCCCCCGCCCACAAAGGAACTGAAGGAAGAAATGATGATAATCACCGGGGTGGCAAGCCCGATCCCGGTCAGGGCACTTTCGCCGATGCCGGGGATATGGCCGATATAGATCCGGTCCACGATACTGTATAATAAATTAACCAGCTGTGCCGCAATGGTGGGCAGGCTCATTCGCAGGATCAATCCCGGAATACGGTCTTTGCCTAAATCGTTCGTTCGCTTCATAAAAACTCCTGCAAAAAGAATAAGAGTGGAGAACATCCACTCTTATTCTAACACATCATATTTTATTTTGCAATCGTTAACGAATGCCATAGTTTTCAATCACATAGTCCATATCTTTATCGCCGCGGCCGGAAAGGTTGATTAATACAGACCCCTTACCCATCTCTTTCGCCAGTTTGATACCGTAGGCAACTGCGTGGGCGCTTTCGATGGCGGGGATGATGCCTTCCATCCGGGAAAGTTCGAAGAAGGCGTCGATGGTGTCTTCATCGTTTACCACATCATATTTGACTCTGCCCAGAGTATGCAGGAAAGCGTGCTCCGGCCCGCTGGAGGGATAGTCCAAGCCGCTGGCAACAGAATAAACCGGGGCGGGATCGCCGTTTTCATCTTTCAGCATAATGCTGTTGAAGCCGTGCATTACACCTTCGGTGCCGTATTGCAGGCTGGCGGCGTGATCGCCCAGTTTGGTGCCTCGGCCCAAAGGCTCAATACCGTAAATAGTAACAGGATCGTTCAAAAATCCGGCAAAGAATCCGGCGGAGTTGGAGCCGCCGCCCACGCAAGCTACGATGGCATCGGGCAGTTCACCGGTCATTTCCTTGAACTGCTCCCGGGCCTCGATGCCCACGACGCTTTGGAAATCCCGCACCATCATGGGGAAGGGATGGGGGCCTACCACGGAGCCGATGCAATAGATGGCATCCTTATATTCCCGGGCATAGGCCTCAAAAGCGGCATCAACGGCTTCCTTCAGGGTAGCCAAACCGTGGGTGACCTCTACCACGTTGGCACCCAGGATCTTCATTCTTGCCACGTTGGGCGCCTGCTTCTTAATATCCACAGAGCCCATATAAATATCACATTCCAAGCCGAAATAAGCGGCGGCAGTGGCTAAGGCCACACCGTGTTGCCCGGCACCGGTTTCTGCAATCAATTTTTTCTTGCCCATATACTTGGCTAAAAGCGCCTCGCCCATACAATGGTTCAGTTTATGGGCGCCGGTATGGTTCAGGTCCTCCCGCTTAACGTAAAGTTGCACATTGCCCAACTTGGCAGAAAGGCGCTCCAGATGGGAGATCGGCGTGGGCCGGCCCTGAAATTCCTTGCGGATGCGGCGCAGTTCGCTGATGAATTTACTGGATTTGCAGATGGTGAAATAGGCTTCGGTAATCTCGTCCATAGCCTTTTGCAATTCGGGGGAAACAAAGGATCCGCCGTATTTACCGAAATAGCCCTTTTCGTCGGGATAGTTTTTGAGATAGGTATCGAAATCAATATTGTTAAAGATCATAGTTATATTCTCCTTTTATTCAAATGTTTTTAAAATTGGCAAATGTATTTCCGGTTCGCCATCGTTTGGTCATTAAAAACATTTTTATGCTCCTTTCCATTAAAAAATCCCATACTTCCCGAAGGAAGTATGGGACAGAAAACCTTTTCTGCGGTGCCACCCATATTGATGAAAAATCATCCGCTCATTCTGCGCAATCACGCAGGTCGTGGCGATAACGGGCACGCCCCGTCAACGACTACTAACAAAGCAAGCGCTTTGCGTTCAGTTGCCCTCGTAAGGCCATTCAGATCCTCTTTCACTGCCGCAATTCCAGCATCAGCGGCTCTCTTGGAGTTTCCAAAGATCCTACTCTTCTTACTCATTGGTTTCAATATGGTATTAATATAGCATAAGCAGATCCCTTTGTCAAGGGAAAGTTTTAACCTTTTAGTTTAGTAAAGCACGGTCGTTGGCAAATTCGGCGCCACTTTGTTGGCTGAACTTAGCCATCAGATCGTCTACTGTCAGTTTTTGTTTTTCTTCGCCGGAAACATCAAAGATGATCTTGCCGTTATGCATCATCACCAGCCGGTTGCCGTGTTTAATAGCATCCTTCATATTATGAGTGATCATCAGGGTGGTCAGATGATCCTTTTCGATGATCCGATCGGTGGCCTCCAGTACCTTGGCGGCAGTCTTGGGGTCCAAAGCGGCGGTATGCTCGTCTAAGAGCAACAGTTTGGGTTTCACCAAACTGGCCATCAGCAGAGTCAGCGCCTGGCGTTGGCCGCCGGAAAGCAGGCCGACCTTGGCGGTCAGCCGATCCTCCAGACCCAGATCCAAAAGTTTCAAAAGTTCATAATATTCTTCCCGCTCGGCGGGAGTAATCCCACGTTTCAGGCCGCGGTGCTGACCCCGACGCTTGGCAAGAGCCAAGTTTTCTTCGATCTGCATAGTGGCGGCGGTGCCAGTCATAGGGTCTTGGAACACACGCCCCAGATATTTGGCACGTTTATGCTCGGGCATCAAAGTTACGTCCACGCCGTCCAGTAAAATGGTGCCGGAGGTGGTGATATAGGTGCCGGCCACTGCATTCAGCATAGTGGATTTACCGGCCCCGTTCCCGCCGATAACGGTGCAAAAGTCCCCTTCGTTCAAGTGCAGGTTCAAGCCGTTGAGGGCAACCTTTTCGTTGATGGTACCGGGGTTAAAAATTTGGGTTACATCTTGAATTTTCAGCATTTTGCTTTGCCCTCCTTCTTCGTATTCCGCTTAATGGCGGTGCTTTTCCAATAGGGGATCGCCAGGAAGATGCCAACCACAGCGGCGGTGAGCAGTTTCAGATCGTCGGTAGAAAGGCCCAGCCGCAATACCAACTGGATCACAGCGTAGTAGATCACGCCGCCGATAATGCAGGCCAAAAGTTTCAAAGCAAAGTTGCGGAAGATCTTGCTGAATAGCACTTCGCCGATAATCACAGCCGCTAAACCGATAACGATGGCTCCGCGGCCCATATTGATATCAGAAAAGCCTTGATACTGGCTCAAAAGTGCGCCGGAAAGAGCAACCATCCCATTTGAGATCACCAATCCTAAAATAATTCCTTTTTTGGTATTGATGCCTTGAGCCCGAGCCATTTGCTGATTGGCGCCGGTGGCCCGCAGGGAACAACCGATCTCCGTTCCGAAGAACCAATAGAGCAGGCAGATAATAATCAATGCCACTAAAACCAACACGATCAGCGGGTTTTTCAGGCTTAAATCAAATACATAGCGGGAGGAAACCAGAATATCATATTTATCTACGCTGATGGGCAGATTGGCCCGGCCGTTGCCGGTGCCCCAGCCCATAATGTGCAGGTTCACGGAGTAAAGGGCCAGCTGGGTTAAAATACCGGCCAGAATAGCGGGGATGCCGCAAAGGGTATGCAGAACGCCGGTCACCAGACCCGCCAGCATCCCGGCGATCATGGCGCAGATCATCGCCACCCAAACGGGCACGCCGTTTAGGGTCAACAGCACGCAAACGGCACCGCCGGTGGCGATGGAGCCATCCACCGTCAGGTCAGCCACGTCTAAAATGCGATAAGTAATGTAAACGCCGATGGCCATAATGCCCCAGATCACGCCTTGGTTCACAGCGCCGGGCATGGAGTTCATCAGATCACTGAAAAAATTTAATAAGCTTTGTAAAATTGCCATTGGAAATCCTCCGGGTGATTATTATTTTTATTCGATAACGGTGTAGCCTTCGGGGGCGGGAATGCCCAAGGCTTCGCAGTTGGCCGCATTATACATTTTGGTAACTTTATCCACGGTTTGAACCGGCATCGTTTTCACATCGGCACCTTCCACCAGGATCTTATAGGCCATTTCGCCGGTGGCGTAGCCCATATCATAGTAATCAATGCTTAAGGTGGCAACGCCGCAGGCTTTGCAGGGCCCCACTTCGCCGGTGATCACCGGCACCTTTTCGGGCAGAACCACGTTGGCAATGGCTTCGCTGTTGGAAGCGGCGGTGTTGTCGGTGGGGATGTAGATCACGTCCATGGCATCACAGGCCGCCTTGGTAACAGAAGCAACGTCGTTGGTATCGGTAAAGCCGAACCATTTGACCTCCAAATTTTTGGCTTTCAGATATTCTTCCATCTTGGTGCATTGATAGATGGAGTTGGGTTCGGTGGTGCAATAGAGCAAGCCCACCTTTTTGGCATTGGGGAACAGTTCCGCAATCATATCCGCCTGCTGATCCAAAGGTGCTAGATCGGATGCGCCGGATACGTTGTTGCCCACGGTGCCGGTCCAGTTTTCGAGTTCCAGGGCGGTGGCATAATCGGTGATGGAAGTACCCAGCACAGGAATCTCGCCGGTGGCGGCAACGGCCGCCTGCAAGGAAGCAGTGGCGTTGGCCATAATCAGATCCACCC
Organism: Eubacteriales bacterium; assembly: GCA_045588515.1. GTDB lineage: Bacteria > Bacillota > Clostridia > Oscillospirales > QAKW01 > QAKW01. The sequence goes on along the minus strand of JAZNEH010000220.1, from coordinate 419 downwards.
GATCGGCCACAAAGCCGGTGGCGATGGTGGTGCAGTTGGCGGAATCGCCGGAGGCGTTCTTTTCGTCAAACTTTACTTTATCGCCCAGTTTATCGGTTAAGGCTTGTTTAAAGCCCTTGGTGGCAGCATCCAGAGCCTCATGCTGAACCAGTTGAACGATGCCCACTTTGTAGGTGCCATCGTTCACGGCCCCGCAGGAACTTAAGGAAAGGCACCCGGTAACCAACATAGTAAAAGCGGCCAAAGCCGCAATCAGTTTTTTTGTATGCATTTTATGGTTTCCCTCCAAATCTTTATCCTTTTTAGACTTTAACACTTTTAGTGCTAAAAGTCAAGCCTTTTGAGGAAAATCATAATAAAAACTCGGTGTTGCCGAGTTTTTATTATGAAAGAAAAATGTTAAAGAGAAAAATGACTAC
>JAZNEH010000219.1:0-6441 GCA_045588515.1 Eubacteriales bacterium | reverse complement strand
TATTGTCCGTTTTTACTGGACTTGTGCACCATTGATGGGGCTTTTATCATAAATAAATTGAAATTATCCCTGTAGTTTGTTATAATATTTCTATTAAAATCCTGTTATATGGGAGGAACAACCGTGAACAGCAAAATCAAGCCCGGTATTTACCAACATTTCAAGGGCGGGATCTATGAGGTGATCGATATCGCCATTCATAGCGAAACACTGGAAGAAATGGTGCTGTACCGTTGCCAAAAGGACGGACGTTATTGGGTGCGCCCCGCCGAAATGTGGAATGAAACGGTAGAACGAAACGGGAAGACCCATCAACGATTTACTTATATAGGAGAAAAAGAATGAACTACTTTTTAGAGGCCACCGGTGACACCCGGGACCGGGCACCGGAGATCGAACAACGCTTGCAGGAACAGGGCGTTTGCATTTTAGGGGCCGGCGACTATTACGTCAGCGGCATTAAAATGCCCCGGGGCACCAGCCTGTTAGGGCTGGGAGAGCCCAGTAAACTGATCCTGTCGGAAGAAGTGGAAGAGGGCTACGCCGTTATTCTGAACACCCATTGCACCCTGAAAAACCTGACCCTTTTAGGGGATGCAAACGATCCGGCAGAACGCCCCGCCCAAATGGGTACCCGCCACGGCATCGGCTTTTTGGGAGATGCCACCAAGGAAAACTGGCGGGGACGTCCCCAGACCCAAAACTGCATCATCAGCGCCTGCCGAATCCGTAATTTTTCCGGCGGGGGCATTACGATGCGCGGCACCGGCTATTCGGTTTTAAGCTCCGCCTGCGTATCCGATTGCCGGATCCAGTACTGCGGTGCGGGGATCTATATCCCCCATTGGAGTGAATATCATAAATTCAACAACGTGGTCTGCCACCGCAATTTCTACGGTTGCGTGAATAACGGGGGGAATAACGTGTTTACCGGCTGCGCCTTTGATGCCAACGTTCTGGGCTTTTTGATGGATAACAGCGATGGAAAAGCCATCAATAATTCCCATGGTTCTGCCGTAGGTTGCACCTTTAACCACACCAACGATAACCAAGGCATCGGCATCCATATTATCAACAACTCCTCTGGCTTTGTTTTCACCGGGTGTCAGGTATTTTATTCCAAGACAGTTGTTGAAAACTCCAAGGGGATCCAGTTCGATAATATGAACTATGGCAAAGATGAAGAGATCACCGTGAAGGGCGAAGGGCTGGTGCTGTTCTCTCATTGCGCCTTTACCAACTGCCCCACCATTTCGCAAGAGGAAGCCCCCCACCTGCACTTCAACCAATGCTATACCCGTGCCGGAGAGGTCTTATTTATTTCAGAAAGGAAACAGGAATGTTAAAACGGTTTATCAGTTACTATAAGCCCCATAAAAAGATGCTGGCATTGGATATGCTGGCCTCACTCCTGATCTCGGTGATCGGGATGGTTTATCCCATCGTAACCAATAAAATGCTGAATGAATATATTCCGCAAAAGATGTATCGCACCATTGTGATCGCAGGGATCCTAGTGTTGGTGCTTTATACTCTGCGAATGCTGATGCGGTATTTTGTTCAATACTATGGCCATCTGATCGGAGTACGGATGCAATCCCAGATGCGGCAGGATCTCTTTGCCCATCTACAAAAACTCCCCTATCGTTTCTACGATAATAATGAAACCGGCCGCATTATGACCCGCATCACCAGCGATCTTTTTGAGGTCTGTGAACTGGCGCACCACGGCCCGGAAAATCTGCTGATCAGCAGCGTGATGATTATTCTTTCCTTTACTTATCTGATTACCATCGATTGGATCTTAACGATGATCATCTTTGCCTGCGTGCCGATTTTGGTGCTGGTAACCGTTCATTACCGCAAGGCGATGAAGGAGGCCTTTGATGATCGGCGGAAAAGTAACGCCACCATCAATGCGGCGGTGGAAAGCAGTATTACCGGCATCCGGGTAACCAAGGCCTACACCAACTCTGCCCGGGAAGTGGAAAAATTCAGCAAGGGTGATGAGGATTTTGTGGATTCCTCCCGCCGGGCCTATGATGCCATGGCTAAGTTCCACGCCTCCACCTCTTTTGTAACCGACGTATTTAACGTATTTATCCTGATCGCCGGCGGCTTGTTTTTGTATGCCGGACGGATCTCCTTTGGAGATTATTCCACCTTTATCGTATCAGTGAACCTGTTCATCAACCCGGTGAACACCCTGATTGGCTTTATGGAACAGTTCCAGAACGGCGTCAGCGGCTTCAAACGGTTTGTGGAGATCATCGAAGAGGAGCCCGAAACCGATGCCCCCGATGCGGAGGTGCTGGAACACGCCCGGGGCGAGATCGAATTCAAGGACGTTTCCTACGCCTACGACCCCAGCAAAGAGGTTTTGCACCATATTGACCTGAAACTGGAAAAGGGCCGCAAACTGGCGCTGGTGGGCCCCTCCGGCGGCGGCAAGACCACCCTTTGCCATCTATTGCCTAATTTCTATCAACTGGAGAAAGACGGCGGCACCATTACCATCGACGGCAAAGATATCCGCAAGCTGACATTGGAATCCGTGCGGCGGAATATCGGCATCGTTCAGCAAGACGTGTTCCTCTTTGTGGGCACCATCCGAGAGAATATCCTCTATGGCCGCCCTAACGCCACCGAGGAAGAAGTTTATGAAGCCGCCCGCAGGGCCAATATCCACGATTACATTATGACTCTGGAAAAGGGCTACGACACCGAGATTGGCGAATGGGGCATCAAACTTTCCGGCGGCCAGAAACAGCGATTGAGCATCGCCCGGGTTTTCCTGAAAGACCCTGCCATTCTGATTTTAGACGAAGCCACCAGTGCGCTGGATAATACCACTGAAGTTTTGATCCAGCAGGCTTTGGACGAACTTTGCAAGGGGCGTACCACCTTGGTAGTGGCCCATCGGCTCTCCACCATCCGCAATGCGGATGAGATCGCCGTGGTGATGGACGGTAAAATCACCGAGCGTGGCACCCATGAGGAACTGATGGCCCAAAACGGCACGTATAAAAGCCTTTATTCCCTGCAGTTCCGAGATAACGACTTTTTTGAATAAGCGAGAGCCGATCGTTTAACCGATCGGCTCTTCATTAATCTATGAAATATTTGGTAATCAACGTGGAGGCTAAAATGGCCGCCAAGCCGGCACCGCCACTGCCTAATGCAACGATAAACGCTCCTCCCAAAAGACTGGAAACCGCTTCCAAAAGCGAAAGAACGCCGGAAACGATCAGCCAGAGTTTGGCGTTCGTAACCGTTTGAGGATCAATAGGAACGCCAGCCGGAGCCTGATAAACGGCTTTGGCAAACCGATGAATGGGCCGAAGCATCAACAGATTTAAAACAATCATCACAATCGCGACTCCTATAAAAATCGCAGTAAAGAGCCAACCGGAAAAGGAAAATAACCATTCAAGCAACCATCGATAGGGCTCTGCATATTCCCCAACCGACTCCAAAATCTCACCAACGATATTCGTATTTGCGCTTATGACCCCAAACACCAAGCCAAAGATCACGCCCACAACCAGAACCAACACGGCCCCCACATATGTAACAATATAGTTGGCATAAACCGCTCCGCTCACGTTCCGTAATTGATGGGTGTCTACCATTCCGTTTTTACTCTTGCCATAAACCTGCCAAAGAAAGATCATAATCAGCAGAATGATCAGCGGAACTCCGCCACCACCGCCCAACAAGGTTGCCCCGCAAGAAACCGAAAGCAAGATGCAAATCGTTAAAAAAGAGGGATCTTTTAAAGCGGCCAATACCTTTGACCCATCGGGAGAAACGAGTTCTGCAGACGATTTCATTTCGGCCCCGGCCGGTGCTCCGCAATGGGGGCAAAAGACAAAATCCGTTTCGTGTTCATATCCACAATTCAAGCAACGCATATCCAAAATCCTCCTTTACTGATAATTCTATTATAGCAGTTCTTTTGAAAAATAACAATTCCCTCAGAAAAATTCCCCATTCTGCAACATTTTCGGATGTTCATTCGTATTTTTGTTAAAAGGAGGTTTTCAGGATGAACGGAAAAGATAAATGTAACCTATTAAAAAGCATTCGTTGCAAAATTGCAATGGAAAACGGCATTGACTATCGCCCGGCGGAATGTTATTTTCAGGGAGAATGCAAAGGCACCTGCCCCCGCTGCGAGGCAGAACTGCAAAAACTAACGGTTGAACTGCAAAAATTAAAAGATACCGGCAAGAGGGTGGCCGTTGCCGGCATTGCCGCTGCGCTGTTGGCCGGTGCCGCCGGATGCGTGCCCCAGCCTGTAAATGAAAACGACACCATCGAAAATCAAGAAACGGTAGAACCCTTAAAAGAACCGGATACGGAGCAAACTACCAGCGAACTCCCCTTAGAGATCGAAGGAAAAATTGCAGAGGATCCGGCCCCCGCTCCGGAGGACTGGGAACTAACCGGCGATGTGGCTTTCCCGGAGGATATGCCCAATGAATAAAGCCCCGGTTGTTGCCCTTGCACGCCATTGCATCCAAACCGATGGGCAGGGCGTAACCACGTTGGTTTGCTTCTGGGGATGCCCCTTGCGTTGTCAATACTGCCTGAACCCCTTCACATTAGAAGAAAAAACGCCCTATTCCCTGCTCACACCCCGGGAACTTTATGAAAAAACCAAGATTGATGCGCTTTATTTTGAAGCCACTGGGGGCGGCATCACTTTTGGCGGCGGAGAACCGTTACTGCAGGCTGATTTTATCCGGGAGTTCCGGCAAATCTGCGGCAAGCGTTGGCATCTCACCGCTGAAACCAGCCTGGCAGTTCCTTGGGAGAAGATTGAAATCGCCGCAGACTGTATGGATTCTTTTTTAATTGATATTAAAGATACCAACCCAGAAATCTATCGCCGCTATACCGGCCGGGAAAACGGCCCGGTTCTGGCAAATCTGAAGCGGCTTTGCCAACGGATCTCCCCGGCTCAAATCACCGTTCGTATTCCTTTGATTCCGGATTTCAATACCCCGGAAGATCAACAGCGCAGCCGGAAGCAACTGGCCGCACTGGGCTTGCAAAACTTTGATCTTTTTCCCTATATAAAAAGCCGATAGGTTCCAACCTATCGGCTTCTTCTTATTCTAAACAAACGCCGTTTTCTTTCAAAACAGAACGAAGTTTTTGAGGCTCCAACTTTCTGGGCAAAACCCCTTCCTTCAAACAAAGAGCGGCGGCTGTTCCGGCCGCTTGACCCATCGCCATACAAGGCGGCATCACCCGAACAGCTCCTGCCGCAGTGCTATCGGCGCTCAAGCAACGCCCCGCTAAAAGAAGGCCTTCCACCTTCAACGGCACTAAACTTCCATAGGGAACGCCATAAAAGGCCCCTTGAATTTCCACATACTCGTTGCTTTTCGGCCCAAAACGCCCGTGAACATCCACAGAATTCCCTGCAATCAGAACGCTATCCACCGGCACTTTGCAAGCCAAAAGATCCTCGGCTAACAGCCGATATTCGCCCTGAATATGCCGGCTTTCCCGGATTCCGATGTGGGAAGCCGTTGCTTTCAGGCGGGCCTTTTCGCATCCGGGCACATATTTCTGCAAAAACCGCAAAATTTCGTCTGCTTGGCGCCGCCCTTCCAATTCGGCTTGGGTCAGGCTTCGGTTATCGGTGCTGTCCACCCCCATCAGCCGGCTGGTGTTCACGCTCCACTCATCCTTTTTCGGCATCCGAAATACCCCGATGCTCACCCGATCCAGATTCCAATCTCCGGCTTCCCGGGCTTCGGCCACCCGCCAATGCAAAGAGCGATAATTCACGCCGTCTTTCCGATAGAATAGATGCAAATGGGATTGAATTTCTTCCTCCAAGCGATCTGTGTCCACATTACAGATATGAAAAAACATCGTAGCCGGCTGAATGAGCCCTAATTCTTCATTGCCCATCTCATAGGGAACCCCGGCCCGGGCGGCCACATCTCCATCCCCGGTGCAATCGATCACAACCTGTGCTTCAATGGTTTCAACGCCGGATTTGGATGCAACTTTTGCGCCGCAGATGGTATTCCCTTCTAAGATCGGTTCTAAAAAGGCGGTATGGTAAAGTAGTTCCACGCCGGCCTCTTCCAGCATCTCATCCAAAACCAACTTCAATCCCTCGGCCTCAAAAGGCGTTACGTGATCATGGCCTTTTTTGATCCAAGAAGTAAAAGCGGTTCCGCCTTTGATTCCCGCCGGATGGAGCGCATAGCCCCGCTCCACCATTCGATCCACTAATTCCTCAAAAAGACCCCGGATGATCATCCGCTCCCCCCGGGCATCATAGCAGGTCATAAAAGACCCCACCATCCCGGAAGTGGCCATTCCGCCGCAATAACCGTTTTGCTCCACCAGAAGGGTTTTTGCCCCTTGCCGCGCGGCCGCAATCGCCGCCATAACGCCGGCGGGCCCGCCGCC
>JAZNEH010000218.1:0-5847 GCA_045588515.1 Eubacteriales bacterium | reverse complement strand
GACGAAGAAAATGCCGAAGATCCCGAATACGAACAGGCAGTAACTATTCCTGTTGCCGGTTGGGCAGGCGGCTTTGCCGTTATGAAAACCTGTGAGAATCCATCTGTTGCCCTGCGTGTGGCAGAAGAATATACCAAGATCTGGAAAGATCTTTATGAAAAGCCCGCTGTTGAAGTAATGACCGACGATCAAAAAGATCGCTATGCCGATATGAAGGAAAATTTGAGCGTATCGTTTGTTCGTGCTTGGGCTGAAAAGGCTGCTGACGTGAATGCGGTATATCCTGATACTGCTCTGTATCTGGATCCCTCCTCCAGTGACGTGGGCGGCACGATGAACTCCTTCAATCCCAGCTCCTTTGTGACAGAACGTTCCACTTATCTGGCTCTGGTTTTCTTTAATGATAATGCGGAACTGGCAACCCACGCAATGTATCATAAGAATGATGCAAATTCTGTTTATGATCCCACTATCCATTATTCTTGGAGCGCATTTATGCACGGTGCGGTTCATAGCGAAAGCGATACAGTTCGTAATAGCGGCAGTATGATTCACGTAATGAACGCCAGCTTGTTGCCGAACAGCGTATTGTTTAACTGGTAATCAAATTAAGTAAATAAGGGGATGTGTTAAATAACACATCCTCTTTTTCTTTTGAAAGGCAGTGAGTATTTGAAACTGAAAAATGAATGGCAACCCGGTGAAAACCGAGGAATCTTATATGTTATAATGATTCTGCTTCTCTTTGGAACGCTCTTGCTTTTAGGTTTGGGTGGTGTGTTTTTATTCTATTCCGAAGGAGATTTTTATTCTGCATTTCAGGGCCGCCTGCGTAAAGGGTTTTATCTTTCTGCGCTTTCAGTGCTGGTGGTAACGGCCGTTTTATATACGCCCATTTCCTATGGGATTTCTCATTATTTTATATTGGCCGCCCAAGGGAAAGCACGTTTTTCAGCATTCTTCTTTTTGTTCCGTCGCCCTAAATTACTAGGCCGGGCAATGCTGATTTCAATCTTAAAGAAAATCTTGATTAACGGGGAACGTTTGCTGTTGCTATTGGGGGCGTCCATTGCCGAAGTAATCCTCTTTTTTAGTTTTTTATTGTTTTCCGGAGAAAACATCTTTCAAGTAACGGCGAATCCTTTTCGGCTGGCGGCGGAATTTATGCTGGGCTCTCCTTGGTTGATCGGTCTTTCTATTTTTTTGTGGTGCTTGGTTTTGCTGGGGATTTTTTTCATTTTTCTCCGATATATTCTTTGTAAATACGTGGTGCTTTGTTATCCTGAAATCGGAATTTTCCAAGCGATCCGAGTCGGGCTCTTTTCCATTCGAAGCCATTGGTGGCGCACCTTGCATTTTTATTTGCGTTATGCTGCCTATTGTTTTTTATTGATTCTAACATTGGGCTATTCTAAAAACACCGTTAAACATCCTAAAACCTTCTCTGCCTATGCCTGCGAGTTGGTGAAGGAGGGATTCGGCAATTATTGCAGGTGCAGAAGTCATCGTTAAATGCTTGCAATATCGAAGAAGTTTTGATATACTAATATATATGAAAAAACTTGAGGAGCTGATCGATTTGAAACAAATCAAAATGCTTTTGAATAAAATCAAAAATCTGTTGCCAAAGCGCAAGAAGGAAAGCGAAGAAAAGAAACCGCCTTCCAAGTGGGGGAAATATGTGCGTAAGAGTGTTTGGGCCGTTTGCCTCACAGGGATTTTAACCTGCTTTTTTGTGGTGTTGGCCTTTGCATGGTTCTCCTTTATTTATCTGGATGATGAATTTGATCTTGCGGCCGTGGATAGCACTTTGAATTATACCTCTGTGGTTTATGCGGTGAAAGACGGGGAATATCTTCAAGCGGAAACCTTGCCCACCAGCGAAAATCGGGTTTGGACCAATATCGACGAAATACCTAAAAATTTGCAAAATGCCTTTATCGCTATTGAAGATCAACGCTTTTATCAGCATAGCGGCGTGGATTTGAAACGCACTCTCCACGCTGTTCTTAATTTGTTTAATCCATTTAGTAATGAAACCTTCGGCGGTTCCACCATCACCCAACAGGTGATTAAGAATATCACCGGCGATGATCAACAAACTATTTCCCGTAAAGTGCAGGAAATTCGGCGTGCTTGGTATGTGGAGCGGGAGTATAAAAAGGATCAGATTCTGGAAGTATATCTTAACACGATCTATCTTTCCCAGGGTTGCTATGGGGTGCAAACGGCAGCGGAAGTCTATTTTGCGAAAGATCTCAGTGAACTTACTTTGTTGGAATGTGCCTCGTTGGCATCCATTACCAAATATCCAACGAAATATGATCCAATTCAAAACCCGGAAAATAACTTAAAACGTGCCAAAGACGTAATTAATGCGATGCGGGATCAAAAACTGATTTCCGCCGAAGAGGCGGAAGCGGCAAAGAACTCTGCACTGGAACTCCACGTGGGCGAGTCTTCCGAAGAATCGGTTGGAACGATCAATAGTTATTTTGTGGAACAGGTCACCACTGACGTTATCAATGCTCTGGTGAATGAAAAAGGATATAGTGAAGCATACGCCCGCTCTTTGGTATTCTCCGGCGGTATTCAGATTTATTCGACTATGGATCTGGATGTGCAATCTTCCATTGATAAATACTATAAAAACGTTTCAAATTTCCCCCGCATTACGTCGCGGAAATATGGCGAGCCCCTGCAGAGTGCAATGGTGATTATCGATAATGCAACCGGCGCAATTGTGGGGATGTCCGGCGGAATTGGCGAAAAAACAACAGCCCGTGGCCTGAATCGAGCCACTCAGAGCTATCGTCAGCCGGGCTCTTGTATGAAACCCATCGGCACCTATGGTCCGGCTGTGGAATATAAAGCAACCATTGATGGCGTTCGGATCGCTCCCGGTATGCTGCTGAAGGATGAAAAAGTGCGTGATGATTCCAATGGTAATCCGTGGCCTAAAAACTATGATACCATCAGCGAAAAAATGATGACCGTTCAAGCCGGTTTGAATTTGTCAAAAAACACCATCGCTGTTAAAGTCGTAAATGCCGTTGGCCCCCGCACATCCTTTAATTTCGTCAAGAATAATCTGGGCGTTACCAGTTTGGTTGCCGGTTCCGGCAATGATGAAAACGATCAGGCAATGGCTTTGGGCGGCCTCACGAAAGGCATCAGCGTGAAAGAGATCACAGCCGCTTATGCGGCTTTCCCCAATGGCGGAACCTATGTCAAGCCTTATACCTATACAAAGGTATGCGATCAAAATGGCCGTGTTCTGCTGGAAAATCGTGTGGAATCCAATAAGGCAATGGAAAAGGAAACCGCCGATGTTATCAATAAAATGCTTCAACAGGCGGCCGAACTCGGAACGGGTACCACCGCCAATTGGCGGGGAACGCCCATGGCCGGCAAAACCGGAACCACTAGCGATGATAAGGATCGTTGGTTCGTGGGCTATACTGCTTATTATACAGCCGGCGTTTGGGTAGGCTATGATAAACCTGACACCGTTGAATATGGTGGCGCCAATCCTGCGGCTGTTGCGTTCAGAAATGTGATGAGCAATGTGCATAGCGGCTTGGCCTATAAGGCCTTTGATGCTCCAGCAGGCTTAACTTCGATCACTATTTGCGGTGAAAGCGGCAAACTCTGTAATCCGCTCTGCACATCGCCAACAGTCAATCAGTTTTTTGCTGATAGCGTTCCAACGGCCCTTTGCGATGTTTGCGGCCAGCCGCAAGTCCTTCCCGATGGAACTATTGTGGATCCCAACGGCGGAACGAATGTTCCGGTTGATCCCAATGCACCTGTGATCCCGGGCGATCCTGTCATTCCTGCGCCGGAAACGCCGGTGACACCGGAAACACCGGTTGTGCCGGAAACGCCGATCACGCCGGAAACCCCGATTGTGCCGGAAACGCCGGTAACACAACCAACAGAATGAAAAATCCCCTTTGCCGATTGGCAAAGGGGATTTCCTTATAAAAAGCAAAAAAGAGGATTTCAATCGAAATCCTCTATGCGTTTACCTTAAATTAAACGGCTCTTTCAACCTTGCCGGAACGGAGGCATCTGGAGCAAACATAAACACGCTTGGGTGCGCCGTTTACAACTGCTTTAACACGCTTAACGTTGGGCTTGAACGCTTTGTTGCTACGACGGTGAGAGTGGGATACTTTAATACCGAAGGAAACACCCTTGCCGCATACTTCACACTTTGCCATTGTTGAAACACCTCCTTGTTTGTTTACGCTTGAATATTCTACCATAATCTTTTCCGAAAAGCAAGACTTTTTTTATAAAAAAATGAAACTTTTATTTGAAACCTGCAATATAGTCTGCTATAATATAAAAAGAGAAGTTTTTTTACTGGAAAAGGTGCTAAAAATGAATGAAGAAAAATTAACATTAGCGCAGTTGATCCGCCATATGGGGCTGGAAACGGCTTATATGCCGGTGGGGGGATTGGATAAGGAAATCACTTCCACGGATATCAACCGCCCTGCTTTGCAGTTGGTTGGCTTTTTTGACTATTTCGATGATAGCCGAATTCAGGTGCTGGGCAAGGTGGAACATACCTATCTGGATCATTTCGATGAGGCAAAACGGCGCGAAATTTTTGAACGATTCTTTGAATTCCGCTTTCCAGCATTGGTGATAACCAGAGGGCTGGAGGGATATCCCGAACTTTTGGAAATCGCAGAAAAATATAAAGTGCCGGTATTGCAAACCCAAATGCACACCGCCCAGTTTGTCAGCAGTTCGATTTTTTATCTGAACGAGCGGCTGGGCCCTCAGCAAACGCTCCATGGCGTTTTGATCGAGGTATACGGCGAAGGTATTTTGATCACCGGCGATAGCGGAGTCGGGAAGAGCGAAACCGCTATGGAATTGGTAAAACGTGGCCATCGCTTGATCGCTGATGATGCGGTGGTGGTCAAACGGGTCACTTCCACAATGCTGAAGGGAACGGCTCCGGCGAATATTCAGTATTTTATCGAACTTCGGGGTATTGGGATTATCAATGTTCAAAAGATCTTCGGTATCGGTGCTGTAAAAGAGGATGCTGTGATCGATATGGAGATCCATTTGGAAACTTGGGATGAGAATAAGTTCTATGACCGCCTGGGTCTGGATACCAACTATACACGGATTCTGGATGTGGATATTCCAACTGTAACGATCCCGGTGCAACCAGGCCGAAATTTAGCAATTATTATTGAAGTTGCCGCTATGAATAACCGGCAAAAACGTTTAGGCTATAATGCCGCAGAAGATATTAGTAAACGGATTTTAGGAGCTGCAGAGGAGGAATAAATATGTATTATCTTGGAATTGACTTGGGCGGAACCAATATTGCCACCGGCATTGTGGATGAGGAAATGAAATTGGTGCATAAAGTCAGCATCCCCACTGAGGCGGCAAAAGGTGCCGATCACGTGATCGCCCGCATTGTGGAAGCGGCGAAATTGGTTGTGAAAGAAAGCGGCATCCCAATGGATGAAATTAATAGTATCGGTATTGGTACGCCCGGTGCTGTAGATCCGGTGAAGGGCGTTGTGGTGTTCGCCAATAACCTGAGCTTCCGTAATACTCCTCTTGCGGATCTGGTTGGCGCACATTTTCCTGGTAAAAAAGTGTTTATCGAAAACGATGCGAACGTAGCCGCTTGGGCCGAGGCTAAATGTGGTGCCGCCGCTGGTGTTACCGATAGCGTAACCGTCACACTTGGAACCGGCGGTGGCGGCGGAATGATCCTGAATGGACAACTGTATAGCGGCTTTAACCACGCCGGCGGGGAACTGGGCCATATCGTTATTAATAAAGGCGGCCGCCAGTGTACGT
>JAZNEH010000217.1:0-6035 GCA_045588515.1 Eubacteriales bacterium | reverse complement strand
GATCCTGGGCTTCCAAATACAAAAGTTGGGCGATCACCAGGCTGGCAGTAGTGTCGTTGACCTCTTCGGCCAAAATAATGATCCGATCATTCAAGAGCCGGGAGTAAATATCATAACTCCGTTCGCCGTGGCCGGTTTGCTCCACTACCATTGGTACTAAACTCATAAACTATCTCCTATCAATCAAAATCGATTATTCGGCTTTTTCTTCCTTTTTAGCAGCCTTCTTAGCGGCAGGTTTCTTAGCCTTTTCTTCGGTTACTTCTGCGTTATTGCGGATCACTTCAACAGCCTTATTCACTGCGCAATCCATGGTGATATCATCCTTGGGCAGATACATCTTCACCTGATCAACAGGCATATTATATGCATCGGCGATATCTTTATATTCCTTCTCGATCTCTTCATCGGAAACTACCACGCCTTCCAGCTCCACAACCTTTTCCAGAGCCAGACGAACTTTGATCTGCTTCAGAGCATCTGCTTCAAAGCCTTTGCGGAAGTTTTCCATATCCATACCGGTATACTGCATATAGGTTTGCAGATTCAGGCCGGAGCCGGCAAGGCGTTGCTCAAATTCGGCAACCATATTATTCACCTTTTCTTCCACCATAGCAGCAGGAACATCCATTTCGGTTTGTTCCAACAGAGCATCGATCAGGGCGTTATCCAATTCGTTAGCAGACTGGCTTTCCTTCTGACCTTTGATCTTCTTACGGATATCCTTCTTCAGATCGGCCAGCGTATCGAATTGGCTTACGTCTTTTGCAAATTCATCATCCAGTTCGGGAACTTCGGTTTCTTTTACTTCGTTCACTTTGCAAGCGAACACAGCGGCTTTCCCCTTCAGATCTTCTGCGTGATAATCTTCGGGGAAGGTTACGTTTACATCCACTTCTTCGCCGGCTTTCTTACCCACCAATTGCTCTTCAAAGCCGGGGATAAAGCTGCCGCTGCCCAGAACCAGATCATATTTCTCGCCCTTACCGCCATCGAAATGAACTCCATCCACAGAGCCATCGAAATCGATGTTTACAGTATCGCCTTCCTTGGCTTCACGCTCAACGGTGATGGTTCTTTCGTTCTGTTTCTGCAGGCGTTCCAACTCGGCTTTCACTTCCGCCTCGGTTACACTATAGACAGTTTTGGTTGCCTTTAAACCTTTATATTCCTTTACGGTTACTTCAGGTTTCACAGCAACAATGGCTTTGAAAGAGAATCCTTCGGCATCCACAGCGGTGATTTCGATCTCGGGGCGAGCTACCACCTTCAGATCAGCTTCTTTCACAGCTTCTTCATAAGCCTTGGGATACAGTTCGTTCACGGCATCTTCAAAGAAGATTCCTTCGCCATACAACTTTTCAACGATCTTACGGGGAGCTTTGCCCTTCCGGAAGCCGGGAACAGTCATTTTAGACAGATTCTTTTTGAATGCGGCATCAACGGCGGCTTTGAATTCTTCCCCCTTTACTTCCACATTCAGTTCAACAGTGCTGTTTTCGAGATTTTTTACTTCTTTAACAGTCATCCTTTTTTACCTCCATATGAATAAACTTCATAACTATCCTATTTTATCGTCAAAACCAGAAATTGTCAACTCTTTCTGCCGAAATGTGAGAGAACTTTCACCCAAAATCGGCGGATTTTTTGGCCAATTTGATAAGAAAACGATTCTTTTCGGTTCATTTCAGCCCAATCGGCCGTTACAGACCGGGGGCAAAACGCCAAAGCATCGGCTGAAATCAGCCGGAACAAAATGCCATCTTCTTCCACCGGAGCGGTTTTTATGGCCGGATAACCATGAAGATGGCCATAATAGCAAAGTTTCACTCCATATTTTTTTAAGAGCGGCAAAAACGGGTTAGCCTCGCCGGACATCGGCGGATAATGGAAAAAAACAATCTTCGGCAATCCCGGCTCCGCCATCTGCAAAGACCGTTCCAGCCGGCCCCGTTCCCGCTCCAGCATCTTCCGATCCTGTTCCGTTTCGGGCTCCGCCTCCCAGCCACGGGTGCCGCACAATGCAAAGCCTTCAATAGAAATAGCATTATTATAGAGCAACGAGAAATCCTCCCAACCCCGCTCCGCAAAAAAACGGCGGAGTTTAGAGCCGGTTTCCCACCAATAATCATGGTTGCCTTTTAAAAGAATTTTTTGGCCGGGCAAGGAATGAAGAAAAGCAAAATCCGCCTCGGCCTCCTTTAAGGAAATGCCCCAAGAAAGATCGCCCGCCAATACTACTGTATCTTCAGGAGCAACGGTTTCCAACCAGGCTTTTTTTAATTTTTCAGGGTGGTTGGCCCAGCGGCCGCCGAAAATATCCATTGGCTTATCCACCGAAAAAGAAAGATGGGGATCGCCGATCACATAGAGCGCCAAATTTTTTTCTCCTTTTGCATATTTTTTGGTTCCCGGGTTAAACTAACCATCGGAAAGGAGTGTTTTAGAAATGAATCAAAACAACAACATTTGCTGTAAGGTTGAAAACTGCGTATACCACGCTTCCGGCGACCATTGCACCGCCTCTAAAATCGAAGTAGGCAATTGCGAAGGTTGCTGCTCCAGCGCGGATACTTTCTGCAAAACCTATAAAGAACAGTAAAAAACTTTCCGAAAAGGCGCATCTCTATGCGCCTTTTTATTACTTATAAAAACACACGATCCAGATAGGTTTTGAAATTATAATATAAATATCTTTCTGCCAAGTCTTTCCCCTTTACATCCGAAACAATCTTTGCCAAGGCAGGAATATCTTCGGAATTTTGCAGGTCTACCGGCGTTTCATCGATCCCATCAAAGTCACTCCCGAACGAAAGGATCTCCGAAGCGCCCAGTTTTTCCACATAGGAAATGTGCGCTAATATATCTTGAATCGAAGTTTCCCCTTCCGCCTTCAAAAAGGGCGGATAAAAATTGATGCCCATCAGGCCTTTTTTCTCTTTCAGGGCTAAAATCTGATCGTCGGCCAGATTCCGGGGATGGCCGCAAAGAGAAAGGCAGTTGGAATGGGTTGCCACTACGCCGTTAGGAAGAAGAACCAGCAGCGCATCTGCCGAACGGCGGTTCAGATGGGAAAGATCCAACGAGATTCCCTCTTCTCTCAGCAATAGTGCCGCATTGCGGCCCGCTTCGGTGAGGGGCAGATCCGGGTTTAATATCCCGCCCGCCAGGCGGTTGCCCTTACTATAGCAAAGGCTTAAAAAACAGACACCTGCTTTTTTCAGTTCTTTTACAATTTTGCGGTCTTCCACCAAATCACCGCTGAAAAAGCCGCCCCCTTCCACGCTGACTAAATAGGGGGTTTTGCCGGCGGCGAAGGCTTCGTCAACCTCTTTGGCCCGATGGCAAAGCACCAATTCCGGCCGGCGGCGGAACAATTCCGTTCCGTAGGCATAAACCGCCTTAAAATAAGGCCATGGATCCCGGATTTGATCCCCTACATAGATGGCATAGGTTTGCAAGCGCTGATAATCCGGGCAAGGCCGCACCTGCAGAGCAGGATGTTCCGGGGTGATGCGGTCCCGATAACAGCGCCAGAAGGTATCGCAATGCAGATCACCGTAAATCATAATGTTATCACATTCTCCAATTGTTCCACCGATAGCCGGCCCTTTTCGTCGGCGGTGATCGCCAGAACATCAAAGCGCATTTCCATATCCTCGCATTTTTGGGTGGTTATATAAAACTGCGCTGTTTTAATCATTTTTTGCTGTTTGGAGGGTGTGACGCTCTCCTGAGGAGCGGCAATCATCCCGGGGCTGCGGGTTTTGACCTCGCAAAAGACCAAACAGTTTTTATCCTTGGCGATCAGATCCAATTCACCGAACCGGCATTGATAATTCATTGCCAGGATCTTATAGCCCTTTTTACGCAGGTGGCGTTTGGCCGCCTGCTCCCCTTTTAAGCCTAATCCAAATACCTTCATTTTATTCCCCGATGATCTTTTTTAAAAAAGTTTTTCGGTGGATGGGCGCAGGGCCATACGTTTGAATGGCCTCACGGTGCACTTTAGTGCAATAGCCTTTATGCTTGGCGATCCGGTATTCCGGATAATCCCGATCCAATTCCAAACAGAGCCGATCCCTTGAAACCTTCGCCAGAATCGAGGCCGCTGCAATGGAAGGAGAAATCCCATCGCCACCGATCACGGCCTTGGCAGGTAGTTGGAAATCCCGATCCACGTTGCCATCGATCAGGGCAAAACCCGGCTTGGGATCCAACTGATCAATGGCACGGCGCATCGCCAAAAGAGCGGCGTTCAGAATATTGAGTTCATCAATTTCTTCCACCGAACCCCAACCGATGCCATAAGCCACCGCTTCCTTTTGGATCAGATCAAAAAGTTCCTCCCGCTTTTTGGGGGTTAGTTTTTTGGAATCGTTCAAAGCGGGATGGTTCCAGCCGGCAGGCAAGATCACTGCAGCAGCGCAAACGGGGCCGCATAGGCACCCCCGGCCCGCTTCGTCAACGCCGCAAACCCATTCATAGCCTTGGGCTTTTAATTCATCCTCTAACCGATAATCAAGCATCCGGCTCCTCCAAAGAGATCCGCCCGATCTTCCCGCCCCGGAATTCATCCAGAACGACCGATGCGCAACGGGTATAATCAAAATCATTGCCCCGGAGCAAAAAGCCCCGTTTTCGGCAGATATTTTCATAAATTTCCAAAGGCTCCATTTCAGGATCCAATGTGATCTTATAGCGTTCTTCCAAGGCCGAAGGATATTTTTCCTGCAAAATCCGCAAAAGTTCCAAAGCCAAGCCTTCCTTATCCACCACCTCATCGCTGATGGCACCGGTGAGAGCCAGATGCACGCCCACTTCAGGATCCTCAAATTTATTCCAAAGGATGCCCGGCGTATCCAGAAGTTCCACGTCGCTTTGCAGGCTGACCCACTGCCCGGCCCGGGTCACGCCCGGGCGATCCTGAGCCACGGTAGCCTTGCGGTGGCAAAGGGCATTGATCAGGGTACTTTTTCCGCTATTGGGAACGCCACAGATCATTAGCCGGATGGTTTTTTTCATTCCCTTTGCTTTTGCCTTTTCCAGTTCGGCCGAAAGCAAATTCCGCACTGCCGGCAGAAGTTCGTTAACGCCTTGGCCTGTAACCGTATTTAAAAACAGAACCGGCCGGCCGATCTTCTTAAAATGATTGGCCCAAGCCTGATTGATCTTTTCATCGGCCAGATCCCGCTTAGTCAGCACCATCAGCCGTTTCTTGCCCGCCAACAGGCGATCAAAATCGGGGTTTTGGCTGCTTTTCACCACCCGGGCGTCGGCCACCTCCACGATCAGATCCACCAATGAAATATTTTTTTCGATATAGCGCCGGGTTTTCGTCATATGGCCCGGATACCATTGAATTTGAAGATCTGCCATTATTTCACCACTCCTGTATTGGGGAAGAGCCGGATCAGCATCCGCCCTAAAAGTTGATGGGTGGAAACCGGGCCGAAATCCCGGCTATCGCTGGAATTCACACGGTTATCGCCCATGCAGAAAACCTCTCCCTCTTTCACGGTATAGGGAAAGGAAAACGCCTTGGGCGAAGTATAGATTCCGGCATCCAGATAGGGCTCATCCAATTGCGCTCCATCCACAATAACCGATCCCGTTTTGTCGATGTCAATAGTCTGGCCGGCAGTGGCGATCACCCGCTTGACCAGCACTTTATTATGCTTGGTTTCTTCCACGAAACAAACAATATCCCCTTGCTTTGGCGTATAGAGAAACTGGGAAACCAGCAGACGGTCTTCCTCATGCAAAGTAGACAGCATCGAATCGCCATCCACCACATAGATCCGGCCAAAGAGGGTGAAGATCACCATCACAGCCACCAAGCCCACCACAACGGAATCCAAAAGTTCCATGATTGTATCCACATATTTTTTCATCAAATGAGCCTCATTTCAAAAAACATTTTTCTAACTATATATTTTAACATTTAACCCTTTAAAAGTCAATAAAAAGGACTATGGCATTTCGAGTGTCATAGTCCTTCAAAATGAATTTTAAGACATAAAAAGAACAAGAGA
>JAZNEH010000216.1:0-5136 GCA_045588515.1 Eubacteriales bacterium | reverse complement strand
ATTTTTGGGAATTAGTTTATGCAGATAAAGAATCACTGATGATTACCTCAGGTGCTCACGAAATGATTCTTTCTGCTGGGCAGTTTTTCTTGCATCGGCCAATGGAATTTCATAATTTGAGATGCGATGGACATAAGGCGGCTAATTCGGTTATTTTATCGTTTTCTTCTTCTTCGCCGATGCTATTATCCCTTGCAGGAAAAGTTTTTGATTGCCCCAAAAAATGCAAGAAATTTCTTGCATTGATTATTTCTGAGGCCAAGAATGCGTTCTCTTCCCCCCTCGGCCGCCCCCATACAGCGCAGTTGATCCGAAGAGAAAAACCTGCTTTTGGGGCCGAACAATTAATACAAAGTTATCTGGAAGAATTTCTTATTCGATTGATTCGAGAATATGGAAAAAATGAGCCTTCCGCTAACTTCTATCCTTTGGATGATATCAGCAATAGCCGCTTGGCGGAAATATGCAGATTCATTGAAGCAAATGTGGAAAGCCGTTTAACCTTTCCGGCATTATGCCAACATTTCTCTATGAGTGAATCTTCTATGAAAAAAATCTTCCGAGAAGGAATCGGAAGCGGCGCTATGGATTTTTACAATAAATGTAAAATTGACCGTGCTAAAAAAATGATCCGCGAAAACAACACTAATTTTACAGAGATCGCTGATATACTGGGCTATAACTCCCTTCAGTACTTTTCAAGACATTTTAAGCAATCGACAGGTATGACTCCTTCCCAATATGCGGCATCTATTGAGAATATGAATCTATAAAAAACAGCGTTCCACAGGAACGCTGTTTTTTATTATCTTCTTTTATTGCCACAAGGAGAACCGCAAGGTTCCGGTGCGCAAGGGTTATGATGGTAGGATCTGCCGCAGTTTTGATTGTTTGAAAGTAAATAGATCAATGCGGCCCATAACCACAAGTTTTGAGAATTCATAGAATCACCCCGTTTTATTCTATGATATTTTTCATTAAAACTTGAAATAAAAGTTTGTATCCCATGCCGGAAGATAAGAAAAGTGGCGCAGATAAATTTTAACATCCGGCGCGATTTCTCGCACTAACAGGGGCAAGTGGAATAGATCTTCTGATCGGTGATATGCTGAAACCAGCATTTTGGGTTTCCACCGACGGATTGTTTCTTCCCCACCTTGCAAGGCGGCAGTTTCCATTCCTTCTACATCTAATTTTATGTAACTGATTCGCTCCCCGTTTGAAATCTCGTCAATTGTTTTGCATGGTATGGCAATGCCGTTATAATCCAATGCTTTTGACTTGCGCCCTCCATCCATCGCAAACATTCGTTCACCGGATTCTTCTCCCACACAGGCGTTGATACACTCGATATGATTTAAATGTTTCGTATTCTCCAGTAACTTCTTGTAATTCTTAACATCAGGCTCAAGGGCTATAATTCGCTCATAACGACCTTTTGTGTATTGGATGAATTCATTCACGGTATCTCCGTTATAGGCACCCAAATCTAAAAATACTTCGTTTTCAGAAAGATCCAATCGCTCAAAAGCTTCCGAAGGGTTGGATTCGCATTCAAACAAAGGTTGAATCTTGCCGGTCAATTTCGATTCTACGACATTTTTGAAAACCAATCGGGACTGATCATCTTCCAATAGTTGATAAACGGTTTCCAATTCTTTATAATGCCGCTCTAAAAATGTAGAATTGAAGATTTCTTCCCCTGCTACTGGTACATCTGGGGCATAAACTTCTTGTTCTTTAGCGATTTGTTTAATGTTTTCCAGCACTTCCGGCCTTTGGGTACCAAAAGAAATCAATACGATGATTTCATTGAACCGCTCTTTTAATTCAAGATAACGGCAAACGGTGAACCCGTGGAATTGCTGATAGCGCACAAAATCATCGCTGGCAAAAACGCCTTGCACTTTCACGCCGATTTCTTGTAAAATAGAAATAATGCGATCGGCTCCGTTCCCCATTCCGTAAAGAACGATCGGTTTATTTGTGTTTTTTAAATAAGTCCATAAATCCATCTTTACCTCAGTTTAAAAGTGTTTTATAATATTTAGCGGGGGTGATTATATGAAGTTAAGGGAACATCCGCTGTTTATTTATTGTTCCGTTATTCTCTTCTATCCTGTCGGTTTGCTTATTCTATTAAAATCTACCGTTTCAAAGGGCAAAAAGATCGTTCTTGCATTGTTGGGTGGGATCTTATTTGTATCTTTTTTGCTCCTTCCGCAAATAATGGGGCTACACAATCAAAACAATCTCAATGATTTTGATGTTGTTGCAACCAGAAAGGTCTTAACGGTGGGACAATCCGCCGGTTTCGCAATTTATAATGATGAAGATTATTACGCATCTTTTCAGGCGGAATGTGATAATGAAGAGGTTTTGCAAATGAACGGCAATCTTTATACAGCAAAATCCGTTGGAAGCGCCACGATTACCGTTACCTTTGCAGATCAGGAACGAAGAATTCTTGTGACGGTAATCGACGGAGCAGATACATCTGAAATCGTCTTTATTACGCCAAGCGGAACACGTTATCATCAAAATAAAAAGCACGCCGGTGAAAATGCTATTTCTGTAACAGAAGAAGACGCTTTGATGTCAAGTAAAACCCCTTGCAAGATTTGTTATTCATCACTCCAGGCATCTACACGGTGAGGAAGATCGATATCCGATGTTTTAAAGGATAGGGTCTTCCCCTTTTTTATTTTCAATTCGTAGTCTTTTAATGCACGGATTGGATATTTACTTAAAATTAAGATAACAGGTATATTGATTAGTGCCATGGCGCCCATTGTAATATCAGCAATTCCCCATAGTAAATCAGCATTTAAGCCTGATCCTACGAAAATAAGCAAGGATGCGATACAATAATTAATTCGCATAAACTTTTTTCCAGGTTTTTTGCGCATAATAAAAAACAAACTTTGGTCGACATAATAAAGATTACCCAGAAGCGTTGTGAAAGCGAATAAAATCATAGAAACTGTTATGAAAATCGGCCCAAAATTCCCTAGTGTCCCTTGCAGAGCCGCCTGCACGTAGGGGGCGCCGGAAATTGCGGGAGAAGGTTCAACTCCAGAAAACATACACATAAACGCTGTTGCAGAACACACTAAAATGGTGTCGATAAAAACCGATAAAATCTGCACTAAACCCTGCTTAATCGGATGGGCAACATCGGCAGTTGCGGAAGCGTTGGGAGCAGAACCTACGCCGGCTTCGTTACTAAATAAACCTCGCTTAATGCCGAACATTAAACAGGATCCGGTGAATCCTCCGAAGATCGCCTGAATATCAAATGCCTCTTTAAATATACGCATCAAAATATCAGGCAATGATCTTATATTTAATACCGTAACCAGAAGAGCGATGCCGATATATAAAAGCCCCATTATCGGTACTAAAACGCCGGTGATCTTTAAGATTCGTTTTCCTCCCCCAAATAAGCAGTATGCAACAACAATTGCTAAGATAAAGCCGATAATCCAAGGAGAAGTTTCGGCGCTATAAAAAGAATATCCGGCAAAGCTGGATTGGAGATTGTAAGAGGCTAACATATTGAATCCGACACCGTATGTGAGAATTAGCAAAAGCGAAAACAAAATTGCTAATTTTCTGGAATGAAGGGCAGTTTCAATATAATAAGCGGGCCCGCCATACCAACCATCCGGTCCGCGGCGTTTATATATTTGCGCCAGGGTGCTTTCAATGAGAGCAGAAGCAGAACCGATGATGGCAATCACCCACATCCAAAAGACAGAGCCGAATCCACCAAGGCAAAGTGCAGTTGAAACACCAACAATATTTCCGGTTCCAACTCGGGAGGCTGTCGATACCATTAGTGCTTGAAAAGAAGAAACCCCGCTTTGATTCCCCGGTTTTTCAGAAACTGCTTTAATTTGCTGTTTTATGAGCCGAAACTGAGCAAAGCGACTGCGAAAGCTAAAAAATAGGCCGCTGAATATTAAGAGAAGAATCAAAATATAACTATAGAGTGCATCGTTTAGAGATGCAACGATCCGATCAAACATATTATTAAAACCTCTTCAGATCAATCTTAATATCAGTATGATACTTTTGCAATAAAATTAACACAGTAAAAAGGCTGTTTTACGCAAAACAGCCTTTTTTACATTATTTTTTTGAAACTAGCAAATGGTCCACAAATTGCGTTGCCGCACGAGCAGAGCGACCACCGCGACCCAATGCAAAACGCTCAGCCAGAATATCCAGTTCATTTTTATCCATCTCAATTCCTTTTTCACGGCAGAGATGGTGAACGATATCCAGATAGGTTTCTTGATTGGGTTTTTGGAATGTGATATGAATTCCAAAGCGTTCGGAGAGCGAAATGATTTCCTGCATCGTGTCGTTGCGGTGGATATCATCACCATCCCGGTCAGAGAAACTTTCTTTAACCAAATGGCGGCGATTGCTGGTTGCATAAATCACCACATTTTGAGATTTAGCAGAAACAGATCCTTCCAAAATGGCCTTCAATGCACTGAACTGATCGTCATCTTTTTGGAATGAAAGGTCATCAATAAACAAAATGAATTTCAAAGGATTGCTGTTGAGTTCATCTAAAATAGAGGGGATCTCCGTTAGTTGTTCTTTTCTAACCTCCAGAATCCGTAATCCGCGATGTGATAGTTCGTTTACAACCGCTTTTATTGTGGAGGACTTTCCGGTTCCGGCATCGCCTGTTAGCAGAATATTAGCCGCTGGCTTTCCTTCCAATAAAGCAATTGTATTATCCAGAATAATCTGTTGCTCATTTTTATAATCAATCAAAGATTGTAGGCGGATTTGATCTGGATGCTGAACAGGCACAATTTTGTTTTTGGAATTTAGATAAAACATCGGATGGCGGGCATAGATCCCATAACCGTATTTACCAATGTTTCTCACTCGTTCTTTATATCCTTCGATCAAAGATATTTTTTCGCACTCAAAGGAGGGCATATATCCATTCCAACCGATGCCTTCCCGCAGTTTATCAGGAGTGAGATCTGCAACATTTTGCAATATTTCCAACTCCGATAAAACGCATTGATACACCGACTCGGCAGGGGTATCTCCCCTGCCGATAGCTCGAATATAGATGTTCTCATCATCATAAGCGATTTTTTGAAT
>JAZNEH010000215.1:0-3981 GCA_045588515.1 Eubacteriales bacterium | reverse complement strand
GAAGCCCCCAACGTGCCGGAAGCGGAAAACCCCCAGACGCTGAACGAAGTAGATGGAGATGTTGCTTTGGAGCAGGTTTCCTTCTCCTATACGCCGGAACAACCCTTAATGGAAAACTTGAATCTGACGGTAAAGCCCGGCCAGCGCATTGCCATCGTAGGCCCCACCGGTTGCGGAAAAACCACCTTAATCAATCTTTTAATGCGCTTTTATGATGTGAACAGTGGCGCTGTAAAGGTGGAAAACATTGATATCCGGGAGCTGACCCGCAAGGATCTGCGGCGGAATTTTGGGATGGTTTTGCAAGATACCTGGATCCAACAAGGAACCGTGCGGGATAACATTGCCATCGGCAAACCCGAGGCCACCGACGAAGAAATCATTGCGGCAGCCAAAGCCGCCCACGCCCATAGTTTTATCAAGCGCCTGCCTCAGGGCTACAACACGCCCCTTTCCGATGAGGCCGGCAATCTTTCCCAAGGGCAACGGCAATTGCTTTGCATCGCCCGATTGATGCTTTGCCTGCCGCCTATGCTGATTTTGGACGAAGCCACCTCCTCCATCGATACCCGAACAGAATTAAAAATTCAAGATGCCTTTGCCAAACTGATGAAAGGCCGCACCAGTTTCATCGTGGCCCATCGTCTTTCCACCATCCGGGATGCAGACGTGATCCTGGTAATGAAGGACGGCAATATTATTGAGCAAGGCAACCACGAAACCCTCTTGAAACAAAATGGCTTTTATGCCACCCTTTATAACAGTCAATTTGCCGGATAAGGAGAGAGAATATTATGTCCCTTTGGACCCGCAAAGCCATTATGGAAGTATTCAACGGTCTTTTGGGCGAAAAGCCCCTAGATCGCATTACGGTGAAGGATATCACCGAGCGGTGCAGTATTACCCGCAATACCTTTTATTATCACTTTGCTGATATTTATGATCTGGCTGTGAAATTTTTGGAGGATCGGCTGGATCAACTCAGTTCCCAACTTCAGGATAAAGAGAGCGAGGATGCCTGGGAGGAGCTTTTGATGATCATTGCTCGCCAGATCAAAAACGATAACCGCAAGATCCTGCATCTCTTCCGTTCTTCCAAAAGCCAAGAAATCCCCCGCTTTATCCATCGGGCCACCAAAATGACCTTAGAAAAACTTTTCGATTCTTTCCCCGGGAGCAAGCAACTGGCCATCGAAAAGCGAGAAATGATCGTGGATTTTTACCGTTGTGCGCTGGAAGGAGTTGTTGGCGGATGGATCAGCCAGGATTCCCCGGAAAATCCCGAAGTAATGATGCACCATCTTTCTAACCTGCTCAAAAACGGGATGCGGCACGCCATTGAAGATGCCACAAAAAATTCATAATTTGTACATTTTCGAAATTTTGCCCAAAATTTGGGCAAAAAAATAAATTTAACAATGGTATTGCAGGCGGAAATCGTCTACAATATAGTTGGACTATTTTTTGAAGGAGGTTCCATAATGGCTGAAAAACACACCCGGTTTTACGGTCAATATTGGACAATACCAAATATTTTAAGTTATATCCGCCTCGCAATCATTCCGCTGATTATCTGGACTTATTGCGTGCAACAAAGTTACTATACAGCGGCCGCTATGGTAACCCTTTCTGCCGCCACAGACGTGGTGGACGGATGGATCGCCCGCCATTTTAATATGATCACCGATTGGGGCAAGATCATCGATCCCATTGCCGATAAACTGACCCAGATCACTATTGCGGTCTGCCTGGCCTGGTCCTTTGTTCCTATGCGGTATCTTTTGGTGTTGCTGGTTTTAAAAGAAGTTTATATGGGTATTATCGGAATGGTGTTTATCCATAAAACCGACACAGTGGAAGGTTCCTTCTGGATTGGAAAATTAACAACAGTACTCTTTTTCTGCTGTGCTATGGTGTTGCTCCTCTTCCCCGGTCTGCCGGAGCCAGTTAAAATTCTGGCCATTGGAATCGAGGCGGCCTTCATTATCCTATCGATGATACTTTATACCCTGCGGTACCTGAACCTTTATAAACATTACAAAATATCTCATATTGTATTTATCAGATGCGGGCAACGCCGGTTTTATGGGCGGCTTCGATCACGGCTTCTGCAACAGCAGGAGCAACCCGCTTATCCAAAGCGTTGATGATGATATTCTCTTCGTTCAATTCTTCATCGGGGATCAAAGCGGCCAGAGCCAGAGAAGTGGCAACCTTCATCTCTTCGTTGATGCAGGATGCACGGCAATCTAAAGCACCACGGAAGATGCCCGGGAAAGCCAGAACGTTATTGATCTGGTTGGGGAAGTCGGACCGGCCGGTACCAACGACCCGTGCACCGGCGGCTTTCCCCTTATCCGGCATGATCTCGGGGGTGGGGTTGGCCATGGGGGACATAATGGAATCTTTCGCCATGGAAGCAACCATTTCTTCGCTAACAATGTTCGGAGCAGATACACCGATGAACACGTCGGCGCCCTTCATAGCATCGGCCAGAGTGCCCATCTGATGTTCCAGATTGGTCAGTTCAGCCATTTCAGCGTGAGCTTCGTTCAGTTCGGGCATCCCCTTGCAGATGATACCGAAGCGATCCACCATCGTCAGGTGCTTCACACCCATATTCAACAGGTGCTTACCGATAGCAATACCGGCGGAACCGGCACCGTTGATGACAACCTTCACGTTCCCGATTTCCTTCTTAACCACTTTCAAGGCGTTGATCAAAGCGGCGGCAACCACGATGGCAGTGCCGTGCTGATCGTCGTGGAATACAGGGATATCACAGATCTCTTTCAGTTTACGTTCAACTTCAAAGCAACGGGGAGCGCTGATATCTTCCAGGTTGATACCGCCAAAGCTGCCGGAGATCAGATAAATGGTGCGAACCAGTTCGTCCACGTCCTTGCTACGGATGCAGATGGGGAATGCATCAACGTCGGCGAAAGCCTTGAACAGAGCGCATTTACCTTCCATAACCGGCATACCAGCTTCGGGGCCGATATCGCCCAGACCCAGAATAGCGGTACCGTCGGTGATAACGGCAACCATATTGTTCCGGCGGGTCAGTTCATAACTCTTATTATAATCGTCGCGGATCACGCAACAAGCCTCGGCAACACCGGGGGTATAGGCCAGAGAAAGATCTTCACGGGTTTCGATAGGGCAACGGGTGGTCACTTCGATCTTTCCGTTCCACTCATAGTGTTTCTTTAAAGATTCTTGTCTGATATCCATGGTTTATTCCTCCCAGGGGAACACATACTGGGTCAGGCCCAGTTCGTCCCGAACAGCATTCATTTCAGCCTGCACAGATTCGTTGATGGGCACACCGTCTTTCCGAGCCAAACGAACCAGATGCTCTTTCTCACCGGCGGTATAGATCCGCTCTGCATCGGGAGCCTTTTTGGAGGCACGAACGGCACGGAGGATGTCGCCGGATTTCTTACGGCAAATGTCTTCGCCCATAAAGTGATCGGTATCGATAGCGATGAAGAAGTGACCCAAACGGAAGGGAACCTTATTGCCGTTCTCATCCAGACCGGTCAGAGCCTTACCGTAGCTACCGTCCTGCAGAACTGCAGACAAAAGTTCAACGAACATCGCATAACCATAGCCTTTATAGCCGCACTGTTCTTCACCGGGGCCACCCAAGGTGCAAAGAGCAGCCTCGCCACGGGCCATAGTCTTCAGTGCATCGGCAGAAGTACCTTCATAAGCCTTGCCGTCTACGCCGATCAGGGCGCCCTTGGGGGCATCCTTACCGATGCGGGCATAATACTCCAGTTTACCGTTCTGATAGGTGGAAGAAGCGCCGTCGAAGTTAAAATCGAAATCCTCGTCGGTGGGTACGCCCAGAGTCAGAGGATTGGTACCGAACATCCCCTCTACACCGAAGGTAGGAGCAACGGTGGGGCGGGCGTTGGTGCCGGTCAGACCGATGCAACCGGCCTTGGCGGCCATGGAGGTGTAGTAGCCGGCGAT
>JAZNEH010000214.1:0-6350 GCA_045588515.1 Eubacteriales bacterium | reverse complement strand
AAACTTTTTGAAAAAAGTTTCTTGAGAATCTTCAAAAACTTTAAAAGCCTCGCAGTCGTTTACTGCGAGGCTTTTATTATCGGCCGTAAAGGAAGTTGAGTTTGGCGTAGGAAGCCGGATTGAATTGAGCTAGTGCACTGTTCACCAGCCGGAAGCTCCAGTTGCCGGCGGCCACGCCGGGGCGGGTCATTTTCGTATCGCCACCATAGCCCAGAAGATCCTGAATCGGGGCCACCACCAGGCCGGCAGGGGAGGCCCAAAGAGTACGCAATACGGCGAAAATTGCCGGATTTTGGGCGCCGCCGTCCCGCCAGTTATCCCCTTCAAATCCGCAATAATCCAAACATTCCCGGCGTTCTTCGGGGGGCAGTTCCCAAAGATAGGCCAGAAGGGTATTATTATCATGGGTGCCGGAATAGGCCACTGTTTTTTCCGTATAGCGATAGGGCAGGTGCATCCCTTGATCCTGAGCAGGAAAAGCAAACTGGAACACCCGCATATGGGGCAGGCCGCTTTGCTCCAAAAGATCTTCCAAAGCCTGATCCCGCACGCCCAGATCCTCGGCAATCACCGCCCCGGGATCAATCTCCCGGAACAGCCGGTGAAAGAGGTTCATCCCCGGGCCGGGCTCCCAAACACCGTTCAGAGCGGTTTCTTCCTTGGCGTCCACTGCCCAATAGGCGGCAAATCCACGAAAATGATCGATCCGCACCCGATCATACATCCGGGTGGCGTGTTTTAGGCGGGCCATCCACCAAGCATAATCTTCTTTTTCCATTTCTTTCCAATTATATAAGGGATTGCCCCAGCGTTGGCCGGTAGCACTGAAGAAATCCGGAGGAACACCCGCCACCCGGAGGGGATAGCCTTTTTCGTTCAATTCAAACAGCGAGCGGTTCAGCCAAACATCGGCTCCATCATCGGAAACGTAGATGGGCATATCGCCGATCACGGCAATCCCCTTAGAGCGGGCATACTGATGCAGTTCTTCCCATTGCATAAAAAATTCATATTGCAGGAAGATCAGTTCCCGAATCCGCTCCTGCAGGCGTTTTTCGGCCTCTTGCAAAGCGGAAGGTGCCCGATCCCGCAAAGGTTCCGGCCATTCCTGCCAATTGCATTTTAAGTCTTCCATCAATGCGGTGAACAATGCAAAATCCCGCACCCAGCCCTGTGCTTCTGCCCATTCATCGATTTTACGTTGCAAAGAATCATCGCAGCGATGAGCGGCCTTAGCCAATAAGGCCAGCCGGGGCGTACGCAAGGCGTTAAAATCCACATAGCCGGGGTTTTCCATTTGGCAATCCTGCAATTCTTCCCCGGTGATAAGCCCTTCCGCATACAGTTTAGAGGGATCGATAAATAAGGGATTGCCCGCAAAAGCGCTGGTGCTCTTATAGGGCGAGTTATATTCATCGGTGATGGAAAAGGGCAACACCTGCCAGGCCTTAAACCCGCCGGCCGCCAACTGATCCAGAAAATCTCTGGCCTCTTGCCCGAAAACCCCAATACCATAGGGGCCCGGCAACGAGGAAATATGCAATAATACTCCGCTGCTGCGTTGATTCATATGAAAATCATCCTATTCTTCTTTTTTATATCATATTATACATATTTTTCGATCTGCAATCAATCTTCCCAGCTATTTTTTGAATTTTAACCGCAAAATGTTAAATAAAAACAACATTAGGTTATACAATCATTCGAAAAATAATGATATAATACTATCGTATAAAAATAATTCTAAAGGTTTCTGCTCTTTTAGAGCAAAGGAGGGCCTACATAATGAACAATAAATTCCTCAAACTGATTGCTTTGATTTCTCTGCTGGCTGTTGTTGCCACAATGATGGCTTCTTGCGTCACCGGCAGTACCTATGCCGACGAAAGCGGAAAAGGAAATCTCACCGTTGCTTCCAAAGAAGAAGTGATCGAAGTTCCCTATACCGGCAAACCCAAACTCAAAATCGTTAAAGAATACCGCGACTAATTCAACCCATTGATCCGGCTGCTTAGCAGCCGGATTTTTTTATTTTGCAAGCCGAAGGCAACGTTCCTTGATATTTTAAATAGGTTTTTGCAAAATAAGAACGATTGCTGAATCCGCAAAGGGCCGCCGCCCGGGCAACGGTTTTTCCCTCTTTCAGATATGCGGCCGCCCGGCGGCATCGAATGGAATTCAAATATTCCACCGCCGATTGGCCGGTGAACCGTTTGAAATCCCGGCACAGAGCATATTTATCGGTTGATAACGCCTCCGCCACCTGTTTCAGGCTGATCTTTTCGGCAAAATGCTGTTCCATAAAGCCAACCGCCGCTTTCACCCGTTCCAAGGATCGGCGGGGAACGGAATCCGGCTCTTTGCTATATCGCTCAGCCAGTTCCACTAAAACCTTAATTGCCAATTCCTGGGCCTTCACCTTTCCATAAGGCACATTGGGATTGCTCCAAAATTCCCGCAACTGCACCAACATCCCGGAAAATACCGAATTGATAATAAACGGTGTGAATCGAAGATCCTCTGTATGAAGCCCTACCTCCCGGCAAAACCGTTCTGAAAACCGCAAGGAGGTATACTGCGGCCCCCCTGCCGCCGGAACAGAATGAATGGTTCCGGGCGTAATAGCGATCACATCATTTCGAATAAAATGAACTTTTTGGCCATTCAAAAAAACGCTTCCATGGCCGCCGGTGCAGAGTAAAATCTCCGGGTCGGCATGCCAATGAATCCTTTCTTCACCCCCGAAAACATCGATTTTCAATTGAAACGGAAGGCCAGATTCTAAGGCATCGTTCATTTTTCAAAATCTCCTTGATTTTTGACATAATACCAATTTTATGTTCATTTTATCATATATATCTCAAATTTTCAACAGTTTTTTCCAATATCCTGTTCATAATTCTATTGTACTTTTTATTATTTCTTTATCTTTTCCGTTTTTTTATTGCGGTTTTCCGGGCTCTTTGGTATAATTTGGATGAGGTGATCCTATGTTGCAGAATCTCTATTTAAGAGAAGTTCATATCAAGAAAAAAATTCCTGTTCAGAACGATCTTAGCCGATTGCCGGCCGTTTCCTTTTTAGCACATAAACCGCTTTCCTTTTCTGCACCGGTCACCTTTTTGGTGGGAGAAAACGGAATGGGCAAATCCACCCTGATCGAAGCCATTGCCATTGCGTTGGGTTTCAACCCCGAAGGCGGATCCAGAAACTTTAATTTTTCCACCGAGAATTCCCATTCGGATCTATATGAATATTTAGGGCTGGTGCGGGGCGTTTTGCACCCCAAAGACGGATACTTTCTGCGGGCCGAAAGTTTTTATAACGTTGCAACCAATATCGATCAACTGGATCTGATCCCCGCCTTTCAACCCCCGGTTGTGGAGGCCTACGGCGGCGTTTCGTTGCATCAGCAATCCCATGGCGAAAGTTTTATGGCTTTGGCCGAAAATCGGTTTCGAGGAAACGGGATCTATATTTTAGATGAGCCGGAAGCCGCCCTTTCGCCTATGAAACTAATGCGACTGATGGAACGGATCCATCAGTTAGTAGAAAAAAACTCTCAATTTATCATCTCTACCCATTCCCCCATCCTGATGGCCTATCCCGGCGCCCGGATTTATGAGATCACGCCCCAACAGATTCGGGAAACCACCTATCAGGAAACCGACCATTTCCGTATTACCAAGCAATTTCTGGAAGACCCGGAACGAATGCTTTATTATCTATTAGAAAAAGGAGAATGACCTATGAGCGCAAAAGTTTATTTTTCCAAAACCATCAGCCCGGAAAAGGTGTTGGAACTCTATCATTTATTAGGGAAAGAACTTCCCGGCAAGGTGGCCGTTAAGGTTCATTCCGGCGAAAAAGGCAATCAAAACTTTTTGCGCCCGGATTTTTGGCGGCCGATGATCCAAGCGGTGAATGGCACCGTTGTGGAATGTAACACCGCCTATCAGGGCGAGCGGGACACCGCCGAAAAGCACTATAAGTTGCTTTCCTATCACGGTTGGAGCACCCATTTTCCTGTGGATCTTCTGGATGCCGAGGGCCCGGATCTGGAGTTGGCGATTCCCAAGGGCAAAAAGATCCAAAAGAATTTCGTGGGCAAGAATTTAGCGCATTATGATTCGATGCTGGTTCTTTCCCATTTCAAAGGCCATCCTATGGGCGGATTCGGAGGCGCAATTAAGCAACTTTCCATCGGCGTGGCCTCCTCCTATGGCAAGAAATACATCCACGGGGTGGGCGATACTACAGATTTTTGGAACGGGGACCATGATTCCTTTTTGGAAGCCATGGCAGATGCGGCCAGTTCTGTGGTGGAGTATTTCAAGGGCCAAGTGGTTTACGTGAATGTGATGAAAAATATGAGTGTGGATTGCGATTGTTGCGCTGTGGCCGAGGATCCTTGCATTGCCGATATCGGGATTCTGGTTTCAGAAGATCCCATCGCCATCGACCAAGCTTGTCTGGATTTAGTATATGCCAGTTCCGATCCCGGGCGGCCCCATCTTTTGGAACGCATTGAAAGCCGCAACGGCGTTCACACCATCGAAGCCGCCGCAGATCTGGGCTTTGGCACTCGGGATTATGAATTGATCCAAATCGACTGATTCTTTCAAATATTTTATAGAATATCGGATATCCTATTGACAAGATAGGAAATATATGCTATTATTCCTACCGAAATAATAGGAATTATAGGAGGCAAACCATTGTATATCTACGCAGATAATGCTGCAACCACCAAATTAAGCCCCGTTGCCAAGGAAGCGATGCTCCCTTGCTTCGATGAAATATATGGCAATCCCTCCAGCCTTTATTCGGTTGGCCAGGTTGCCAAAGAAAAATTAGAAGAAGCCCGGGCAAAGATCGCCGCCCTTTTGGGGGCTGATCCCAAAGAGATCTATTTCACCTCCGGCGGAAGCGAGGCCGATAATCAGGCCATCCGATCTGCCGCCTATTGGGGCGCCCGGAAAGGCAAAAAGCATTTGATCTCTACCAAATTTGAGCATCACGCCGTTTTGCATACGTTAAAACGACTGGAAGAGGAAGGCTTTGAAGTAACGCTTCTGGACGTGCACGAAGACGGTTTGGTGCGCCCCGAAGAATTGAAAGCCGCCCTGCGGGAAGACACTGCATTGGTTACGATAATGTTCGCCAATAATGAGATTGGAACGCTGCAACCCATCAAGGAACTGGGTGCTATCTGCCGGGAGGCCGGCGTTCCTTTCCACACCGATGCTGTGCAAGCCGTTGCCCATGTAGATGTGAATGTGAAAGAACAAAATATTGATATGCTCTCCCTTTCGGCCCATAAATTCCATGGTCCCCGGGGGATCGGCGCCCTTTATGTGCGCCGGGGAATCCCCTTGTTAGCCTTGATCGTAGGCGGGGCTCAGGGGCGGGGCCGCCGGGCCGGCACCGAAAATCTGCCTGCCATCGTTGGGATGGCTGCCGCTTTGGAAGATGCCATCCGCCATATGGAAGAGCGGAGCGCCTATATTTGCGGCCTGCGGGATCGGTTAATAGAAGGGTTGAGCAAAATTCCCCATAGCAAATTGAACGGTAGCCGCGCCCATCGGGTGCCCGGCACAGTGAACTTCTGCTTTGAAGGGGTGGAGGGGGAATCCCTCTTACTGTTGCTGGACGATAAAGGCATTGCCGCCTCCAGCGGTTCCGCCTGCACCAGCGGCTCTCTGGATCCCAGCCACGTTCTTTTAAGCCTGGGTCTTCCCCACGAAGTGGCCCACGGCTCCCTGCGGCTTTCCGTGAATGAAACCAATACGATGGAAGAAATGGACTATATTGTGCAGGCAGTCACCGATGTGATCAGTTACCTGCGGATGCTTTCCCCGGTTTGGGAAGAATTGCAAAAAGGAGAACGCCAGCATGTTATACAGTGAAAAAGTAATGGACCACTTCCGGAACCCCCGGAACGTGGGTGAAATCGAAGATGCCAGCGGTATCGGCGAGGTGGGCAACGCCAAATGCGGCGATATTATGAAGATCTATCTGAAGATCGAAAACGGCATCATTGTGGATGCCAAGTTTAAAACCTTCGGCTGCGGCTCCGCCATTGCCACCAGTTCTATGGCAACGGAAATGATCAAGGGAAAATCTGTGGACGAAGCCCTTGCCCTATCCAATAAAGCGGTGGTGGAAGCCTTAGACGGCCTGCCCGCCCAAAAGATTCATTGCTCGGTTCTGGCTGAGGAAGCCGTGAAGGCCGCTGTGAAGGATTATTACGACAAAAACGGCATTGCCTACGATAAAGAAATGTTCTGCGACGGCAATTGTTGCCATTGCCACGCTCACGATGAAGAATAAAACAAAAATAACACCCT
>JAZNEH010000213.1:0-1655 GCA_045588515.1 Eubacteriales bacterium | reverse complement strand
AATCTTGAAACTAACGGTTTTTTCTTCAAAATAACCGTATTTTTTATAGATGATCTCCAGAGCCTGAACCAACGTTTTATTCTTATTCTTATAATACATTGCCATCTGGGCGATGAGCATAGAGGCCACCAGGGAATCTTTATCCCGGGCGTAATCGCCTTTCAGATAGCCATAGCTTTCTTCAAAGCCGAAGAGGTATTCATAGCTTCCCTCTTCCTTGAAGCGTTCCATCATTTCGCCAATATACTTAAAACCGGTGAGCACTTCAAAATACTTCACGCCGTTTTCTTCGCAGATCCGCTTAGGCAGTTTGGAAGAAACAATGGTGGATACCACGGCTGCATTGGCCGGCAGAGTGCCGTTTTCTTTTTGCACCTGGATCATAAATTCCAAAAGCAAAGCGGCCATCTGGTTGCCGGTAAACAAGGTCACCTGATCACCGGAAAGGGCCGCAACCCCCACACGATCTGCATCGGGATCTGTTGCGATCACCAGTTCAGCGCCCACTTTTTTGGCCAGTTCCAAGCCGGGAGCAAAGCCTTCTTTTTCTTCGGGATTGGGGCTTTTAACGGTGGGGAAATCGCCGTCCGGCGTCATCTGTTCTTCCACAAAATGAGCGTTCACGCCCAGCGCCTTAAAGATTTCGGGCATCAGCCGATAGCCGGTGCCGTGGAAAGGCGTATAAACAACAGAAAGTTCTTTTGCTTCAGGTTTTAATGCGCCTAAAGGTAACTGCTCCTGCAGAACACGGTTGATATACCGTTCGTCGGTTTCCTGGCCGATGATCTCCAAAAGGCCTTGTTCCAAAGCCTCTTCCTCGGCCATTACGGGAACATCCAAAGGATCCACCTTCTGCATTTCCTTCAGGATGAAATCGGCCTGATCGCCGGAAAGTTGCGCACCGTCTTCAAAATAGGCTTTATAGCCATTATATTCCTTCGGATTATGAGAGGCTGTGATATTCACGCCGCCGATGGCGCCAAAATCCCGGATCGCAAAAGAAAGTTCAGGCGTGGGGCGCAAGGAATCAAAAAGGCGCACGTGGATGCCAAGGGCACACATCGTTAAGGCTGTTTCTAAAGCAAACCGATTGCCGTTATTCCGGCAATCGTAGGCGATCACAATGCCACGTGCCATAGCCTCTTTGCCCAGAGAAACGATATAATTGCCAAAGCCTCTGGTGGCCCGGCGCACAGTATAAATATTCATTCGATTGGTGCCGGCACCCATCAGGCCACGCAGTCCGCCGGTGCCAAACACCAGATCGCAGGCAAAGCGAGAGCGAATCTCATCATCATTTCCATGGACCGCAATCAGATCCGCCTTTAAGCGGCCATCCAATTCATAATAATTCATCCAGCGATCATATTCAGCTAAATAATTCATTAAAATTCCTCCTTATATTGGATCAAAGCCTGGGCCAGCTGATCGGGGCAGGATGTGCCTTTAAAGCCACATTCGATCCCGGAAAGACGCTCGATCGCATCATCGATCTGCATCCCTTCGATCAGCGCACCAATGCCTTTTAAATTTCCGTTGCACCCGCCTTCAAAGCGGATATGATGCAATGTGCCATCTTCGGCAACATCAAAATAAATCTGCCGGGAGCATACACCCCGGGGTTGATACTGATACATTATTCAAACATCCTCCTG
>JAZNEH010000212.1:0-2473 GCA_045588515.1 Eubacteriales bacterium | reverse complement strand
GGGGAAGGAAGATGCGTCGGGTTCGCCTTTGATAAGTTCTTTGCCGGAAAACTCCAGTAAAACCCCGTCTGTTTTGGAGGGCGTGATAAAACTATCGTGTTTTTCGGCGGTGATCCCGGTCATAGGCTGGAACCAATGGGTAAAGTGGGTAGCGCCCCGTTCCAACGCCCATTCTTTCATTGCGGCGGCAACTGTGCCGGCAATGGTTTTATCCAGACTTTTTCCGTTTTCAATGGTCTTCTTTAAAGCCAGATAAGTATCCTCCGGCAAATGCTTTTTCATTGCATTGTCGTTGAAAACCATAGAACCGAATAACTCGGGAATATTTTTAGCGATCATATCAAGTGGATCCTCCTTGAATAAATGAAGGCACCGTGCAGAATTATTCACAGTGCCTGTTTAAAATTATAAAATGTAAAATAATAATTGTCAATATATAAAATAGCCAAGAAGATGTGTAAAGATGAAAGGAGTTTTTGTGAAACAGAGAAAAGAAATGCCTCAAAAGAGAAGCTATCCGGAAACAAGCTCCTTTGATTTGTTTCGCCAACGGATCCCGTGGCTGTTGTTTTTAATGATTTCAGCAACCTTTACCGGACAAATTATCTCTTTTTTCGAACATTCACTGGCGGCACAGGCAGCATTAATCTCATTTATCCCAATGTTAATGGACACCGGGGGAAATTCGGGAAATCAGGCGTCGGTTACTATTATTCGAAGTTTATCTATGAAGGAAATCAATCAAAAAGATTTGACAAATGTTTTGCGGAAGGAATTAATAGTAGCCGTTCTTTGCGGCTTTGTTTTAGCGGTTGTTAATTTTTTGAAGATTTTAATTCTTGATAATCTGATATTTCAACGTGAGATTCCCTTATTACTGGCGGCGGTTGTGTGCGGAACGCTCTTTTTGACCGTGTTAGTGGCAAAATTGGTTGGCTGCTCTCTGCCAATTTTCGCTAAGGCATTGGGATCTGATCCGGCCGTGTTGGCAAGCCCATTGGTTACAACGGTGGTGGATGTCATCTCATTGTTGATTTATTGCACAATAGCAACCGCTGTTTTGTAGGAAAATTTATGGAATAAATTTGAAAAAGCCTATTGCAATCGCTTAAAAGGTATGCTATAATCAAAAGGCTGTAAAAATACACACATTGGGTTCCTGCCTCCGTGTTCCGTAAGGCTGGGGGGATCAGCGAGGCCCAATGGAGGTAAAAACAAAAGGAGGAAAATAACATGTCCGTTATTTCTATGAAACAGCTGTTAGAGGCCGGTGTACACTTCGGCCACCAAACCAGAAGATGGAACCCCAAAATGGCAGAGTACATCTTCACTGAGAGAAATGGTATCTATATCATCGATCTGCAGAAAACCGTGAAGAAGGTTGAAGAAGCCTATAACTTCATGCGTGATATCGCCGCTGAAGGTGGCGAGGTGCTGTTCGTTGGTACTAAGAAACAGGCTCAGGATTCCATCAAGGAAGAGGCACAGAGAGTGGGTCAGTACTATGTATCTGTTCGTTGGCCTGGCGGTATGCTCACTAACTTCCAGACTATCCGTAAGTCTATCAACCGTTTGAATCAACTGGAGAAAATGGCTGAAGACGGCACTTTTGATCTGTTGCCCAAGAAAGAAGTTCTGAAACTGCGCCACGAAATGGAAATCTTGGAAAAGAACTATGGCGGTATCAAAGAAATGAAGAAGGCTCCTGCCGCTCTGTTCGTTGTAGACCCCAAGAAGGAACACATTGCAATCTCCGAAGCTAAGAAATTGGGGATCCCTGTTGTTGCAATCGTTGATACGAACTGTGATCCCGATGAAGTTGATTATCCCATCCCCGGCAACGATGATGCAATCCGTGCCGTTAAACTGATTGCCGAAACTATGGCGAACGCTATTCTGGAAGGCAAACAGGGCGAACAGTTGGTTGATGAAGCCGCTGAAACTACTGAAGAAGTTGCTGAATAATCAATAATATTAGGAGGATAAAACCTATGAACTTTACTGCTAAAGACGTAGCCGCTCTGCGTGAAACCACCGGTTGCGGTATGATGGATTGTAAAAAGGCTTTAACCGAAGCCGACGGTAATGTTGATAAGGCTATTGAAATTCTGCGTGAGAAAGGCCTTGCTGCTCAGGCTAAGAAGGCTAGCCGTATTGCTTCCGAAGGTATGGTTGATACCTATATCACCGATAACCTCGGCGTTATCATTGAAGTCAATAGTGAAACTGACTTCGTTGCTAAAAATGCTGAATTCCAGGCCCTTGTTAAAGGTGCTGCCAAGGCAGTTGCTGCTTATAATCCTGCCGATGTAGATGCACTGAAGGCTTGCAAATTTGAAGACACTGAATTTACCGTTGAAGATATTCTCCGGGAAAAGATTTTGAAAATCGGCGAGAATATGAATATCCGTCGGTTTGAACGGCTGGAAGGTAGCTGTGTAAGCTACGTTCACGGTGGCGGTAGCGAAGCTGC
>JAZNEH010000211.1:0-5456 GCA_045588515.1 Eubacteriales bacterium | reverse complement strand
TGCTTAAAATTAAATATTAACTACCATAGGGGCTTTTTTGTACTGTCCGCACAAATTGGGGCAGTCCAAGTTTGAACTTCGCTTTTCGATTATGGAATAATAGCAAATGCCGGCTAAAATCAAAACGCCCCCTGCCAACTGCAACCAGCCGGGGACCTCTCCAAAGAGGAGCGCCGCAATGATCCCCGCCACCACCGGCTCACAAAGTTTAGAGGCAGACACAAAGGCCGGGGAAAAATATTTTAAACACCAACTAAAAATACTATGTCCCAAAATGGTGGAAAATACCGCCAACAGAAGGCCCACGATCAAGGGGCTTTTTCCATAGCCCCAAAGGGGGGCTCCCTGCAAAAGGCAGGTAATCAGCAAGGCCACAGAGCAAGAGCCATAGACTAAAAAGGTATAGACGGTGGTGGAGGTATTCCGCCGCACCACCCGCCCAATGAGGGTATAGGCTCCCACGGCCACTGCCGCCAGCAAAGAAAGCAGATCTCCGTAAAGCCCGCCGCCGGAAAGATCCCCCCAAGCAATCAAAACGCTGCCCAAAAGAGTCAGTCCAATGGCCATAAGCCCCGCCTTAGGGATCCTGCCCTTTAAAAAGAGCCAAAAGCCCAACGCTACCCACAACACCTCGGTGCAAACGATCACTGTGGAGGCGGCAACGGTGGTATGTTTCAAAGATTCGAACCAGAGCACAAAATGGGCAGCCAGGCAAATCCCGTTCAGAATACTAAGCCAAACGGTTTTTCGGTTCAGTTTATTAAATTCCCGCCGGTTTCTAAAAGCAGCCGGAGCCAATAGTGCCACGCTCCAAAGCAAGCGAAAACAGGCTGTCACGGCCGAAGGTGCTGTTGAATAACGTACAAAAATGGCCGAAAGGGAGATGCCGATCACCCCTAAAATGATCATTAGAATGGGATTCTTTTCAATAAGCTTCATATTTTGTTCCTTTTTGCAGTTTTCCTTATTGTAGCACAACAAAAAACCTCTTGCAACCG
This sequence comes from Eubacteriales bacterium, assembly GCA_045588515.1. Classification (GTDB taxonomy): domain Bacteria; phylum Bacillota; class Clostridia; order Oscillospirales; family QAKW01; genus QAKW01. The sequence continues at coordinate 4,458 of JAZNEH010000211.1, read as the reverse complement.
GAAAAGGGACTTGCTATAATAAATACATCAAGAATAAGGAGTTGACCGTTATGATGCGTTGCCGCTTTTTGCGTTTTCCCGAAGGGAAATACAAGGCCGTGACCTTAAGTTACGACGACGGCCACGTATGCGATAAGCGAATGGCAGAGATTATGGAGCCCTACGGCCTGAAATGTACCTTTAACATCAACAGCCGCAGAATAGGGAGTTCTCCCAAAAAGCTCACCGCCGAAGAGATCCAAAAAGAACTGGTGGATCGGGGCCATGAGATCGCCGTTCACGGCCGGGATCACCGGGCGCCCTGTGCCATCCGGCCGGTGGAAGCACTGGGCGAATTCTTAGACGGCCGCCGGGAATTGGAAGAAATTTTCGGACGCATTATCCGAGGATGTGCTTACCCGGATAGCGGGATCCGCGTTCAAGCCAACGGCAGCGACTATGAAGGAGTCAAAACCTTTTTGACCGCCATGGATATCGTATATGCCCGCACTCTGGGCGGGGATAACGATAACTTTGAAATGCCCACCGATTGGTATGCCTGGATGCCCACCGCCCACCATCGGAACCCGGCGATCTTTGCGTATATCGAAAAATTCAACGACCTGAAGGATGATGGAAAAACCGCCGGACGAAGACCCCGGTTATTTTATCTATGGGGGCATAGCTACGAATTCGATCAAGAGATCCCCTTTAACAATTGGGAACATTTTGAGGCCATCTGCAAAGCCTTAAGCGGAAAAGAAGACACCTGGTATGCCACCAATATGGAGATCTATGAATACGTAAAGGCCTACGACAGCCTGATCTTCAGCGCCGACGGCAAGCGGGTCTATAACCCTACCCTGCAAAAGGTTTGGTTCGACCAAGACGGAGTGCTCTATACCGTTGACAGCGGCGAAACGATTTTGATTGAAGAATAAAATTTTTTATATTTCGTAACCAAGTCACAGATTTTTCCTTAAAAAACAGGCTATACTGTTTATAACAACTAAAACCAAAGGAGAATAAGGTTATGAAATATGTATGCGACGTTTGCGGATGGGTTTATGATGAGGAACAGGGCGCTCCCGACTACGGCATTGAGCCCGGCACCAAATTTGAAGACCTGCCCGAAGATTTTGAATGTCCTCTTTGCGGCGTGGGCAAAGAGCAATTTTCGGAAGAATAATTTCAAAAAAACAACGCCCCGGCGGCTCGCCGGGGCGTTCAGTAGGAGAGGAAAAATATGCATATTACTAACGATATCCATTACATTGGCGTGAACGATCACGAAATCGATCTTTTCGAAGGGCAATATGTGGTGCCCAACGGGATGGCCTATAATTCCTACGTTATTTTGGATGAAAAGATCGCCGTTATGGACACGGTGGATGCCCGGTTCACCCATCAATGGCTGGATCAACTGCAAAACACATTGGCCGGCCGAAAACCCGATTATCTGGTTGTTCAACATATGGAGCCGGATCATTCCGCCAATATCCGCCAATTCATCAACGCCTATCCGGGAACCAAGATCGTTTCCTCCGACAAATCTTTTCGGATGATGCAAAACTTTTTCGGCACAGACTTTTCCGATCAACAGATCGTTGTGGGCCAAGGCGATACATTGGAACTGGGCAAACATACCCTGCATTTCGTTACCGCCCCTATGGTGCATTGGCCGGAAGTGATCGTAACCTATGATGCCTATGATAAGGTGCTGTTCTCTGCCGATGGATTTGGCAAATTCGGCGCATTGGATGTGGAAGAAGACTGGGCCTGCGAAGCCCGCCGTTACTATATCGGCATCGTTGGCAAATACGGCGCACAAGTGCAGAATTTATTGAAAAAGGCCGCCGGGTTGGATATTCAAACCATCTGCCCCCTTCACGGCCCTGTATTAAAAGAAAATCTAGGTTATTATCTGGATCTTTATAATACTTGGAGTAGTTATCAACCGGAAACGGAAGGGATTTTGGTGGCCTATACTTCGGTTTACGGCAACACCAAAAAAGCAGTTCAGCAATTTGCCGAGCGGCTGAAAGCCAATGGATGCCCCAAAGTGGTGGTGACTGATCTGGCCCGTTGCGATATGGCCGAAGCGGTGGAAGACGCTTTCCGTTATAGCAAAGTGGTGTTTGCCACCACCACCTATAATGCGGAGATCTTCCCCTTTATGCGTGAATTCATTCATCACCTGACCGAACGGAACTTCCAGAATAAAACCGTTGCGTTCATCGAAAACGGAAGTTGGGCGCCGGTGGCAAATAAAGTGATGAAAGGAATGTTCGAAAAGAGTAAAAATCTCACCTTCGCCGAAAACGAAGTGAGCATTCTTTCCGCCCTGAACGAAGAAAGCACCAACCAGTTAAATGCGCTGGCCGATGAACTTTGCCGGGACTATCTGGCCCAACAGGATTCCACAGCGAATAAAAACGACCTTACCGCCCTCTTCAATATCGGCTACGGCCTTTATGTCATCACCAGTAACGATGGCAAGAAGGATAACGGCCTGATCGTGAACACCGTTACCCAAGTCACCAACACTCCCAATCGCATTGCCGTTGCGATCAATAAGGAAAACTATTCTCATCACGTAATCAAGCAAACCGGGAAAATGAACCTGAACTGCCTCACCGTAGACGCACCCTTTTCTGTTTTTGAAGCCTTCGGCTTCCGAAGCGGAAGAAATGTGGATAAATTCAAAGATTGTGAACCCTTGCGCAGCGATAACGGCTTGGTGTTCCTGCCCCGGTATATTAACTCCTTTATGAGCCTGAAAGTGGAGCAATATGTGGATCTGGATACCCACGGAATGTTTATCTGCTCCATCACAGAATCCCGGGTGATCTCCGATCGGGAAACGATGACCTATACCTATTATCAAAACCATGTAAAACCTGCCCCGGAAACCCAAGGCAAGAAAGGCTTTGTTTGCAAGATCTGCGGCTATGTTTATGAAGGCGAAACCCTTCCTGAAGATATCGTCTGCCCCCTCTGCAAACACGGCGCCGCCGATTTTGAACCGATTCAATAAAAAACTGCTCCCCATCGGGGAGCAGTTTTTTTAGGCTGTCAAAAAATAAAAACCAGTTTTTTATATAAACAATACCATCAACGGAATGGTGATCACACTTAATCCCGTTCCCAAGAGCATCAGATTAGCCGCTGTTTCCTGCCCCTTGCCGATCAGTTCAGCGAAGTTTAGCACCACGCTGGCCACCGGGCAACAAAGCATAATATACATTGCGATCCGAACATTGGGATCAATGGGTAGCAGGGATAAAAGTCCCAAGCCCACCAGCGGGAACAGGATCTGCTTAACGGCAATGATCCCATATTGAATCGGACACCCAAGCAAACTTTTAAAGGAGGAGCCTGCCAGACGCATCCCCATGATCAACATACAAAGGGGTGCCGTCATTTTTCCCAAAAGTTCTACCATTCCGTTCAGCTGTGTCGGCAGGGACCAGCCGAAGATAAAGAAGGGCAGTCCGACCAACAGACCGAACATGGCCGGGTTGAGAAAAATCTTTTTCATGCTCATATACTTCCGATCCCCGGAAATGATAAAGGAGCCTAAGGTCCAGCCTACCACATTCATCGAAAGGGAAAACACCGTGGAAAGGGCTGCGGCCTCCGGATAATCGGGCATCAGCGCATTCAGAATGGGGATCCCCATAAAGCCGCAATTCCCAAAGCAGGTGGCTAAGGTATAAATCCGATACCGCACGTCCTCTCGCTTCTTTTTAAAAAACCAATGGAACAACAGCAGCATCCCGCTGTTCAAAAGCACCATCATCCCAAAAACAAACACCAGATTAAAGGCCATATTGCTGGAAAAGGTCGCCTTGCGCAAAGAATCCACCGACTGCATCGGCGAACAAAGATACATCAGCAACATCACAAAGCCTTTAATTCCACTCTCCCCCACCAACTTGGTTTTGATCATAAAAAAGCCCGGCAGGGCATATAAAAGCATCACCGCCACCGTGGATAACGCAACAAAGAATAGATTCATAGGAGGCTCCTTATCGTTATTATTTTCCTATTCTATCATAATAAGTTGAAAATAACAAGGGACACTGGAATTTTCATAAACTCCGTGATATACTAGAAAAGAGAGAATCATTCGCCTTTTAAAATGGTATTCAGATTATTCTCTTCCATCATTAATGTTTTGAGGTTTTATGAAAAAGACGTTTTTTAAAAATTTTTCCAAGGGAATGATCCTTCCCATTCTTGCGCTGGCTTGGCCGACTATGCTGGAGCAATTATTACAAACAGCAGTGCAGTATATCGATATTGCGATGGTTGGCGTTTTAGGAACCGATGCCACTGCCGCCGTTGGTTCTACCACTACCATCAACTGGCTGGTTGGCGGCACTGTTTCGGCTATCGGCGTTGGTTTTCTGGCCTTGATCTCCCAATCCAAGGGGGCAGGAGAACAAAGTCGGATCGTAGCCATGTCGTTCTGTG
>JAZNEH010000210.1:0-3342 GCA_045588515.1 Eubacteriales bacterium | reverse complement strand
TTCTGCAGGCTGTAAACTCCATTATCCATTCCAAAACCTTTGATAACGGGATGATCTGCGCTTCCGAACAGTCGGTTTTGGTGCACGAATCCGTTTATGAAGCGGTGAAGAATGAATTTGCCGCCCGCGGTTGTTATTTCCTGCAAGAAGAGGAATTGGAAAAGGTGCGCAAAACCATCATTATCAATGGTGCATTGAATGCCAAGATCGTGGGCCAAAAAGCGGCAAAAATCGCCGAACTGGCCGGCGTAACCGTTCCGGCAGAAACCAAGATCCTGATCGGCGAAGTGGAGAGCGTGGATCTGAGCGAAGAATTTGCTCACGAAAAACTTTCTCCCGTTCTGGCTATGTATCGGGTGAAGGATATTGAAGAAGCCTTTGATAAGGCGGAGCAGTTGGTGGCAGATGGCGGCTTTGGCCATACTTCTTCCATCTATCTGAATGAGATCACCGAGCGGGAAAAACTCCATACCTTTGCCGCCCGGATGAAAACCTGCCGGATTTTGGTAAATACCCCCTCTTCTCAAGGCGGTATCGGTGATATTTATAACTTTAACCTGGCTCCCTCCCTCACGTTGGGATGCGGATCCTGGGGCGGAAACTCCGTTTCCGAAAACGTGGGTGTGAAACACCTGATTAATATCAAAACCGTTGCTGAAAGGAGAGAGAATATGCTTTGGTTCCGTGCCCCTGAAAAGGTTTATATGAAAAAAGGCTGCCTGCCGGTAGCTCTGGATGAATTAAAAAATGTGATGGATAAGAAGCGGGTGTTCATTGTAACGGATACCTTCCTCTTTGAAAACGGCTATACCAAGCCGGTTACTGATAAATTAGATGAAATGGGCATCGTTCACGCCACTTTCTCCAATGTGCAGCCGGATCCCACTCTGGCGAATGCTCAAGAAGGCGCCGCCCAGATGAATTCCTTCAAGCCGGATTGTATTATCGCTTTGGGCGGCGGTTCCGCTATGGATGCCGCAAAAATTATGTGGGTGCTTTATGAACATCCCGAAGCCGACTTTTTAGATATGGCTATGCGCTTTATGGATATCCGTAAGCGGGTGTATACCTTCCCCAAAATGGGCGAAAAGGCCTATTTCATTGCGATTCCAACCTCTGCCGGAACCGGCTCCGAGGTAACCCCCTTCGCTGTTATCACCGATGAAAAAACCGGCGTAAAATATCCCTTGGCCGATTATGAACTGTTGCCGAATATGGCTATCGTGGATGCCGATCTGCATATGAACGCCCCCAAGGGCCTCACTGCCGCTTCCGGTATCGATGCCGTCACCCATGCGCTGGAAGCCTATGCCGCAATGCTGGCAACGGATTATACCGATGGCCTTGCCATTCAGGCTTTGCAGGTGATCTTTGAATATCTGCCCCGTGCCTATGATAACGGCCCCAACGATCCCGTTGCCCGGGAGAAGATGGCCAATGCCGCAACCATCGCCGGTATGGCTTTCGCCAATGCTTTTCTGGGGGTTTGCCATTCTATGGCCCATAAATTGGGCGCTTTCTTCCATCTGCCCCATGGCGTCGCCAACGCCCTGATGATCGACCACGTGCTTCGGTTCAATGCCGTTGAAAAGCCCACTAAGATGGGAACTTTCTCCCAATATGATCATCCTCATACACTGGCTCGCTATGCTAAAGTGGCAGATGCTCTGGGCGTAACCGGCAAAAATGATGCTGAAAAACTGGAAAACTTCATTGCCAAACTGGATGCCTTGAAAGAAAAGGTCGGAATCAAACCCACCATTCGGGATTATGGTGTGGATGAAACTGAATTTTTGGCAAAACTGGATGAAATGTCCGAGCAAGCCTTCGACGATCAGTGCACCGGCGCCAACCCCCGCTATCCCTTGATTAGCGAGATCAAGGCTATGTATCTTAACGCCTATTATGGCAAGAATGAAACGGTATAAGGAGAGCGACTATGAATTTAGAAAATGTAATTGCAGTGAGAAAGCATAAAACCGTCTATCGGGATGGCGATCGGGCTCTGAAAGTTTTTGATGCTGATTTTTCCAAAGCGGATATTTTAAATGAGGCCTTGAATCAAGCCCGGGTAGAAGAAACCGGCCTGAATATCCCAAAGATTTTGGGCGTTACGACTATGGATGGAAAATGGGTGATCGTTTCCGAGTTTATCGAAGGGAAAACTTTGGCCCAGTTGATGGAAGAAAAACCTGAAAAGCGGGATGAGTATTTGGAACAGTTTGTGGAACTGCAGATGCTAATCCATAGCAAGAAGGCGCCGAACCTGAATAAATTGAAAGATAAAATGAACGGCAAAATTTCTGCCGCCGATCTGGACGCCACAACCCGCTATGAATTGCATACCCGGCTGGAAGGGATGCCCAAACATAAAAAAGTTTGTCACGGCGACTTTAACCCGTCTAATATTATTGTAACAGAAGACGGAACGTTTTATATTTTAGACTGGTCCCACGCCACCCAGGGCAATGCCTCTGCCGACGTGGCCCGTACCTACCTGCTCTTCTGCTTGGCCGGGGATCGGGAACTGGCCGATCAGTATATGAATCTTTATTGTAAGAAAAACGACGTGGCTAAACAGTATGTGCAAAAATGGCTGCCCATCGTTGCCGCCTCCCAGTCGGTGAAAGGAAACCCCCATGAGCGGGAATTCCTTCTTTCTTGGGTCGACGTTGTAGATTATGAATAAAAATGCGGCCTTGCGAAAGTAGTTCTTCCCAAGGCCGAAGGGAACTTGCTCCTAAACTAAAAAAATAAGACCGTGCGGATGCACGGTCTTATTTTTTATCTTTAGTTTTCTTTCTTCAAAAGATCCCGGATCTCCATCAAAAGTTTTGCTTCTTCGGTGGGCTCGGGGTCTTTGGCTTCTTCTTGCTTTTCTTCTTCCTCTTTCTTCTTTCTCAGATGGGTGAGGAAGTTGATCATTTTAATCATAAAGAAGAGGCAAGCGGCAATGATCAGGAAATCAACCACATTTTGGATGAACATTCCGTATTGAATGGTAGCATCCTTATAAACGATGCTCAGGGCTTCGAATTTCTTGCCGCCCATCAGCAAGCCGATCAAGGGCATCAGGATATTATCCACGATGGAAGTGATGATCTCTTTGAAGGCAGTACCCATAATGACACCGACAGCCATATCGATCACATTGCCCCGGCTGATAAATTCTTTGAATTCTTGCAGAATGGATGTGTTAACTTTGATTTTTTTCATTTCCCATATCCTCCCAGATTTGATGATTAAATCATATCATAGGAAAAAAGGATTTTCAAGCCTCTATTTTTTAAAAAATGCAACTGCAATGGCTCCGGGGCCGGCGTGGGTGCCAACTGCACTGCC
>JAZNEH010000209.1:0-9840 GCA_045588515.1 Eubacteriales bacterium | reverse complement strand
GAACCAAAAAACAAAAAAAGTGGGAACCGGTGGTTCTCGATGAAAGAATTCTTTGTTTTCCTGCGTAAGCAGTTTTATTTTGTGGATATTATTGCACTGGTAAGTTATGGGATTGCCGGAGTTTTTTCAATTTTAAACCAAAATCCAATGAATTTTTATTGGACAGTTGCGGCATTAATCGTATCGATATTGCTTTATTTTGCCGGGTGTTTTGCTGTTTTTTATTATAAAAATCGATTTTTGCTTCGCATTAAAGAATGCGTTCCGTGCATTGAAGTGATTCGAAATGGAGCGGTGACCGAAATTTCGCAAGATGAATTAAAATGCGGGGATATTCTTTTGTTAAAACCCGGTATACTACTCTATGGTGATGCACGTATTATTGAAGCAGAACATCTGATGGTTGATGAAACGATTGTTTTTTCTACCACTGTTTCTAGTGAAAAAACGGATGAAATTTTGATGGACGATGGGATTTTGCCCGAAAATCAAAAAAATATGCTGTGGAAAGGGTCTTCAATAACAGAAGGGACCGGAAGGGCCCTAGTAGTAGCATTAGGAACTGATTGCTATATTGAAAAAACCGGCGGTCGTAAGGAAAAAGAGCAAAGATCGTTTTTTTATAACCGTCAGCATAATTTAGGTCAAATTTTCTGCTATATATTTTTATTACTAGTGATTATCAGTCTTTTGATTGCTGTTTTGGGCTCTGCACGGATCATCGATGCCTTTTTGATTATGGGCGTTCTACTTTCCGTTATTATCATTAATCCAATTTCTGCTATAACGGAATGGACTTATTATCGTACTGCCGAGCGCTTGCTGAAAGATGGGGTTATTATTCGTAATATTGAAGCGTTTGACCGTGTGAATCAAGAGGAAAATTTATATTTTGACGCCGAAAAATTAGTTGAAGATCACTATCAGTTAAAAGAAATCCTTCCGGTTTGCGGTAGCGATGAAGAGAATATCTTATATTATGCTCTTTGCAAAGATACTGATTTTATCCCATTTGCGAATCAACAGAATGTGGAAACCGTAAGGGGTCAGTATCCTGTGTTTTTACGTCATCAGGATGCTCAGGGGAACCTTTTCAGCGTTTTTGCGAAAGATGGAAAATCAATTCTAATTGCAATCGGCTATTGGAAAAAAATGCTTCCATATCTTGCGCCGATTGACGAAGAAAAAAGAAACTGGATCCAAGCGAGAGAAGAAACTGGAAATATGGTTTATTTTATGGCGAGCACTTCCTTCGAGTATGTGCCCAGCCGGTTGGAAACAGATCTTTTGATGGGGAATATGAACCTAATCGGAATGCCTGTTTATTCCGTTGATCTGGGAGATGAATTGAAAGCACGCTTGCTTCAATTCAAACGGTTAAATTTGAATTCTATTTTGATCGCAGATTATTCGAATGAACTGAACCAAGCATTATTAAACAACTATGGTTTTTCTGAATTGCTAAATGCATATCCTGAAGAAGGTGGGTATTCATTGGCGGTATTTAATCAAAATGCGCCGGTTGTTTTGGAAAATTCTGCTCCATTATATCGGGAACAATCTCAAATTATTATTAATGAGAGGGTTCCGCTCTGGGAATTGGTTTATAAGATCAAATGTATGTTTTGCGGGATCACACGTTGCTTCAATTTTTTACTGGTTTATTTTAGCTTGGGTGCACTTTCCGTGTTGCCATTGTTCTTGAATGAATGTCCGGTTGCCGGAATGATTGTTCCGTTGCTTTCTCTTCCGATTATTGCGCTGTTTCCGTGCTATTTTCTGGTTGAGAGTGTTAAAAACTGCACGCAAAACAAAAGAAGTTTGCTATTGGGGTTGTTTTGCGGCGTTTTTGCTTTGATTTCCTCTATATTCAATCACGCATCCGCATTGTTTATTTTAGAGTTTTCAGCAGTTTTACTTGCTTGCTATTTGGCGGTCGTTCATTGGAAGGGGAATGGCGTTAAACGAACAGAACTTGTTGGGTTGATTTGTGCAATTTTCCTTTCTTTGTTCTCGTTGGTGTTTATACCCGGCGGTTGGATTGTTGCCTTTCTGCTTTCTTTGTTACCGCCTGTTTGCGCAATAATACTCGATTATTTTTATTAAACAAAAAATACCATCGAAAGATTAATTTTTCGGTGGTATTTTCTTTTATTATGTTGTATAATGGATATGAATTTTGTTTTAGGAGAAAAAGGATGGAAAATACGCAACTAGTATTTGGAAAAAACAATGTTACAGAATTATTAACTTCTGAAACCCCTGTGGATAAAGTTTATATTTCCGGTGATGGAAAGAATAATCATTTTAAAAAAATAATAGCTCTTTGCAAAACAAAGAGTGTACCCATTATTCATACTGATCTTGCGGCAATTAACAAAAAAGCGCCAAATGTGAATCATCAGGGCATTATTGCGTATTGTGCTGAAAAAGAGTATGCTTCAGTTGAAGACATATTAAAGATTGCAGAAGAAAGAGGAGAGCCTCCTTTTATCATTATTGCCGATGAAATTGTGGATCCCCATAACCTTGGTGCTATTTTGCGATCAGCAGATGCGTTTGGGGCACACGGGGTAATCGTATCTAAACGTCGAGCAGTTGGGCTTACACCTTCTGTTGCTAAAGCCAGCGGCGGTGCAATGCATTATATTCCGGTTGCTCGGGTTGCAAATTTAGTGCAGACAGTTGAAGAATTAAAAGACAAAAATATATGGGTCTATGGTTGCGATATGGCCGGCGAAAATGTTTATTATGAACAGGATTATACCGGCGGTGTTGCACTGATCGTGGGTAGTGAGGAATCTGGTATTTCTCGTTTACTGCGTGAAAAATGCGATTTTTTTGTTCGTATCCCGATGAAAGGGAAAATTTCTTGCTTGAATGCGTCGGTTGCCGCCGCAGTTATTATGCAAGAAATATCCAAACAACGTTAAGGAGATATAAAAATGAGTTTTGATACGCGCGAACAGGAAGCCTATTTTGAGGAAATCATCAAAAAAATAGACTCTATGCGTGATGATTCAGATCTGATTCACTCGTCCCGTGAACTGATTGATCGTACCGGAGAAAAGCCGAATGGTGATTTTGTGATCGATCAGGATATCTTTGAGCAAGTGAAAGAAGAGCAGAAGGCCAAAAGCGAAATTCGCTCCAAGAATCCATTGAAAAGAATGTTGGACGGAGATGAAGATGAAACTGCGGAAGAAGTTGAAATCGGCTCCTCGACGCTTTATGATGATGCTCGGCCGGATATTGAAGAATTTGAATCTGAAGATGAAATCGAAGAGATATACCGCGATTTGAAAAACACGGTAGGAAAAATGGCAGTGAAAGGGTTTGCTGCATTAATTCTGGTATTTGTATCTTTATATCTTTTTATTGCCGGGTTTAAACCTGCGTTATTTGGGGGCAATGTGGATAATATTTGGTTTCATATTGCTTGGATTGCCGTTGATTGCGCTGTTGCTGTATTATTTTCTGGCATTTTCATTCAAGGCGTTTTCAAGCTTTTGAAGGCGGGTTTGGAAACCGATGGCCTATTGGCTATTCTTTGGGTTACAATTATGGCGTTGCGAATAATTGCGATATTTAAACCGGAATGGATCGGGCCTACAATGAATTTTGAACCGCTGCTTACTTTAGGGTTGTGGTATAATATCCGCTCCAAAAAGATGATTGCTTCGAACATTCAAAAGAACTTTAAAATGATTTCAACAAAAGGGGAAAAGTTAACGGCAACTCAGCCTGTTGCTTGTGAGTTGAACAATCAACTAATTTTAGAAACGGATGCGGGGCGAGGAGCAACTTATATTCATCGCACGAAACTGGTATCTACTTACATTGAGAATAGTTTTAGCGATTATGAATGGGATAAGGGGCTTTATCGTATTAATTTTATTCTTCTTATTTTAGTGATTGCCGGAACCATTGCGGTTTCTCAATTGGCTGGCGTGCGGGAAGCGGTAATTTTTCCCGCCGCCGCTTTGTCAATCATTACGCCGTTTTTTTCCAGATATTTTTTCGGAAAAAGTATCATTGTTAACGGAAAAAAGATTCGTAAAGCCGGAGGTATTTTAACATCCGCTGAATCTGCAAAGAGTCTTGAAGATACCGATCTGCTGGTGCTCAGTGATTTGGAATTGATGGGCGAAGATTCTGTTCTTTTGCAGGGGATCAAAGCGATCGGTAATCTCCAAATCGATGAACTGATCACCTATGTTGCGGCATTATTTGAAGATATTCAAACGCCCTATCGGCATTTGTTCCTGAAAATGGTTGATTCTAAAACGGTTGACTTGCCTCGTGCGGATGATATTTATCCCCATCCTGGATTGGGCTATTCCTGCTTGATTCATAGCAAACTCTTTTTAGTTGGAAATGCCGAAATGATGCGGGAATTTAATATTCAAATCCCGGAAAAATTATGTAAACTAAACTTGGGTGAAACCCGTTTTCCTGTATATGTGGCTTATCATAAACAAGCGGTAGGCGTTTTTATTGTGAGTTATGAAAAGGACAAAAACACAGAAGCTGCTTTGGCAACCATCCGGGATGCTGAAATGGAATTGGGAATTGTTTCCAACGACTTCAATTTTAGTTTGGAACTGGTTAAAAAGCTTTATCCGGTTGCCAAAATTGATGCTATGCACATTCTTTCCAAAGATACTGCGAAGGGGGCAAAGCCTTATCTGGCTTCGATGGAAAAATGCGGCGATCTTGTTGCCTCTATATCCGGCTTTAAGGGGTTAGCCGCTTGCTTCAGAGGAATTCATAAATTGCTTTGTGCATTAAAAATCAATTTTATCATTCGAATTCTATATCCTTTAATTGGACTTGCATTGATGTTTTTTATCGGATTATCGGGTTATTCTGATAATACAGCCATTCAAATTTTGATATTTCAAATAATTTGGATGCTTCCAATTTGTGCAATTTGTCGATTTTGTAAATAATCGATTGAAGGCTTGCATTTTGTTTGTTGATATTGTATAATTAGGATAACTTAATTTATTGACTCATTAAGAGTCGTGGAAGGAGTCCTAATCATGAGCACATCAGCAAAAAATATTCGTAACATCTGTTTGATCGGTCACAAAGGGAATGGTAAAACTTCTCTGGCTGAATCGATGTTGTTTTTCTCAAAAGCAGTAGACCGGCTGGGAAAGATTGATCAGGGCAACACCATTCTGGATTTTGATGCAGAAGAAATTAAACGCAAGATTTCTATTTCCCTTTCAATGGCTTCTTTTGAATATAAGAATACGAAGATTAATTTGATCGACGTTCCCGGAAATTACGATTATGAAGGCGATCAGATTTCTGCTTTGGAAGTTGCAGATCTGGCTTTGGTTGTTTTGACAGCAAAGAATACGGTTTCTGTTGGTACTGAGAAAGCATGGAAAAAGACAGAAGATCGAAAAATGCCTCGCGCATTTTTTGTAACTGGGTTAGACGATGAGAGCTCTGATTTTTATAGTATCGTTGAACAGTTACATGCAAAATTTGCCAGCCCGCAGATATTGCCTATCACTTTGCCGATTATCGAAGATGGCAAATTGGTTGGAACGGTAAACGTTATCACCAATGAAGGTTATCGTTTTGGCCAGGGTGTAACGCCTGTTCCGGCAAATATGCAGGATAAGGTAAATACTTATTATGATGCGGCACTTGAATCTATCGCTGAAACCGATGACGCATTGATGGATAAGTTTTTCGGCGGGGAAGAATTCACTGCGGAAGAACTTTCAAACGGTTTGAAGAATGCAATTGCAATGAAATTGATCTATCCCGTTTTCTGTGGTGTTCCCACTGAAACCAGAGGTATCGCTCAATTATTAGATTCTATTGTGAATTATTTCCCTGATCCCTTGGTTAACGCATCTGTTGTTGCACAAAAAGGGGAGGAAACATTTGAGTTGCCTTGCGATCCTAATGGGCCTACCGTACTGCAGGTATTTAAAACGGTGGCAGATCCCTTTGTTGGCAAAATGTCGTTCTTTAAGGTTTATTCCGGTAAGGTTAAGAAAGATGCTTCTTACTTAAATACTTCCCGTAGCGAGAACGAAAAAATTGCACATGTTTATATTCCGTTTGGTAAAAAACAGAACGAGGTTTCCGAATTAGAAGCCGGCGATATCGGTGTATTTACTAAACTTTCCGTTACCGGTACTTCTGATACCCTCTGTGATAAGGATGCCGCAATCACTTTGGAACGCATCCAATTCCCTGAACCGAACTATAGCAAAGCCGTTGTTTCCACTGCTAAGGGCGATGAAGAAAAAATTGCTCAGGGTATCAATAGAATGATCGAGGAAGATCCCACTTTGAAATTGGAAACCAACGCCGAAACCAAACAGATGGTTCTTTCCGGCTTTGGTGATCTTCAGATCGATGTTGTTGTTTCTAAATTGGCTTCTAAATTCGGCGTAAAAGTTGAGTTGGCCGATGTTAAAGTTCCTTATCGTGAAGCTATCCGTAAAAAAGTGAAAGCGGAAGGGAAACACAAGAAACAATCCGGCGGCCATGGCCAGTATGGTCATGTTTGGATTGAATTCGAGCCTTTGTATGATGGAGAATTTGAATTTGCTGAATCTGTTTTTGGCGGTGCTGTTCCTAAAAACTATTTCCCGGCAGTAGAAAAAGGCTTAAGAGAATCCATCAATAAAGGTGTTCTTGCGGGATATCCTGTTACCGGTTTGAAGGCAACTTTGCTGGATGGTTCCTATCATCCTGTGGATTCTTCTGAAATGGCGTTTAAAATGGCGGCTTCCATTGCCTTTAAAGAGGGGATGAAAAATGCCAGCCCTGTTTTGCTGGAGCCGGTTGGAACGTTAACCGTTCACGTTTCCGATGCTTTGATGGGCGATATTATCGGGGATATCAATAAGCGTCGTGGACAGATCCTTTCGATGGATGCCGCAGAAACCCGTGGTTTTAAATTGGTAAAAGCAACTGTTCCGATGAGCGAAATGAATTCTTACGCAATGGATCTCAGAAGTATGACACACGCTCGTGCTTCCTTTGAATTTAAATTTTTAGAGTATCGCGAGGCACCTGCGAACATTACACAAAAGATTATTGCTGAAAAAGCGGAATAATTAAATGTAACAGACCATATAAAATAACGATAACAAATCAGAAGAGGGTAACGTTATGTTTATATGGTCTGTTAAATTAAATCGTAATATCATCTGGGGAATATGTGCGGCGCTATGTCTTTCGATTGGAGCGGCGGCAGCGTTTTCTCCCAAAGACGCTTCGGATGTCTTGAAACATTCTTTTGATACCGCCGGCAAAACAACGGAACAGCAAATTACTTTTCTGCAAAACTTCGGATATGAAACCGAAGCGGAACCGATTTTGATTGAAGAAGTTATAATTCCATCTGAGTTTGGGGAAGATTATACCGCATATAATGATCTTCAAAAAATCAGCGGTTTTGATCTTTCTAAATACAAGGGGAACCGGGCTAAAAAATATACATATCGTGTTATAAATTATCCGGATTTTAATGGAGAAGTGATTGCCAATATTCTCGTTTATAAAGGAAAGATTATTGGCGGCGATATATCGTCAAAAGAACTGAATGGATTTACCCATGGATTTACAAAAGAATAGAGAGGAAAACTCTTTTAAATGAGATTGGATAAATATCTTTGCGATACATTGAATATGACCCGCTCGGATGCTAAGAAGGCGATCTCATCCAAGCGGGTCGCCGTCAACGGCGAGTTTGTGAAGTCTGCCAGCGTACATATCGATGAAAATGCTGACGTTCAATTGGACGGACAAACTGTATTATATCAAAAATACGTTTATATTATGTTAAATAAACCGGCAGGCTATATTTGCGCAAACCGTGATGCAAAAAGTAAAACGGTATTTGATTTATTACCGGCCGATTATCATAAGAAGGATCTCTTTGTTTGCGGCAGGCTTGATAAGGACACAACCGGTTTGGTCTTGATTACAAATAATGGTGAAGTGGCTCATCGTTTGTTGGCACCAAAGAAATGCGTATTTAAAGAATATCTTGTTGGTTCTCGGGAAAAAGTGAATAGGGAAGATATCCGTTTATTTGAAGAGGGTATTACGCTGAACGATGGGCTCGTTTGTAAGCCTGCTTATTATGAAGAAATTTCTCCCGGTATGGGAATCATAAAAATCAGCGAAGGAAAATTTCATCAAATTAAACGAATGTTCGGCGCAATTAATAATGAGGTTATAACGCTACATCGTAATTCCATTCATGGTTTAAGGCTGGATCCGTCGTTGAAAATGGGGGAATGTAGATATTTAACAGAAGAGGAGATTGCCTCAATTGTAGCAGTTGTTTGATGGGCAAATCAAACAAAAAAGACCGGGTAGTTCTCTTTTTGAAGGTCTATTTGTGCAGGATTACCAAATTATAAACATTAAATTTGTTGAAAAAATGAATTTCAATTTTAGAAGGTTTATGGTATAGTTATCATATGAATTTAAACATCATTCAGGAGGTTTAATAGTATGGCAAGTTTGTCATTGAAAGGTATTTACAAGAGATATCCCGGCGGCGTAGTTGCTGTATCTGATTTCAATCTTGAAATCGCTGACAAAGAATTCTTAGTATTGGTTGGTCCTTCCGGTTGCGGTAAGTCCACCACTTTGAGAATGATTGCTGGCCTGGAAGAAATCACCGAAGGTGAATTGTTTATCGGCGATAAGTTGGTGAACGACGTAGCACCTAAGGATAGAGATATTGCAATGGTATTCCAGAACTACGCTCTGTATCCCCATATGACATGTTTTGATAACATGGCATTTGGCTTGAAGTTGAGAAAGACTCCGAAGGAAGAAATCAAGAGAAGAGTAGAAGAAGCTGCTAAGATCCTGGATATCAGCCATTTGTTAGATAGAAAGCCGAAGGCTTTGTCTGGTGGTCAGCGTCAGCGTGTTGCTTTGGGTCGTGCAATCGTTCGTGAACCTAAGGTTTTCTTGCTCGACGAACCTCTTTCCAACTTGGATGCTAAACTGCGTGCTCAGATGAGAACCGAGCTTTCTAAGATCCATCATAATTTGAAAACCACCTTTATCTATGTAACCCATGACCAGACCGAAGCTATGACAATGGCTACTCGTATCGTTGTTATGAAAGACGGTTTGATTCAGCAGGTTGATACTCCTCAAAATCTGTATAGTTATCCTTGCAACGTTTTCGTTGCCGGCTTTATCGGATCTCCTCAGATGAACTTTATCAAGGTTCAGCTGGATAAGAAGGACGATGGCTATTATGTTTCCTTTGCTGATAACTGCTTGAAATTGCCTGAGAGCAAGATCAACGATGCTGTTAAGGAAAAGGATGGGCAGACTGTTATTATGGGTATCCGTCCTGAACATGTTCATGATGAGGCTGAATATCTTGCTTCTATGAGCCAGTATGCAGTTAACTGCAAGGTAGAAGTTGCAGAATTGATGGGCTCAGAAACCTATCTGTATCTGGATGTAGATGGTAATAAGTTTACTGCTCGCGTTGCTCCTACTTCCACCGCTGCTGCCGATGACGAAATTAAAGTTGCTTTGGATTTGGCTCATTGCCATCTGTTTGATGCAGAAACCGAAGCCACTCTTACTAACTGATTGGTATTTAAACAGGCAACCTTAAGAGACGTACAATTAAGGACAGTACAACAATACAACAACAAGATACGAAAACACCCAGAGTTTTTCACAAAAACTTTGGGTGTTTTTAATATTCTCTTTCTTTGTTAGTCAAGTTGTGCTATAATACAACTAACCGATAAATAAGAATTTGACGGAGTGTATAATGAGCAAAAAATTAACCGAAATGAGTTTAGAAGAACT
>JAZNEH010000208.1:0-7407 GCA_045588515.1 Eubacteriales bacterium | reverse complement strand
GGTTCATCTCCGGTGGGAATGTACGACGAATTAGTTCGTCGCTATAATGCAGGGGAACTGGATTTTTCCAAAATTACCACCGTTAACTTGGATGAATACTACGGTCTGGAGCCTGAAAACGATCAAAGTTATCGCTATTTTATGAATAAAAACCTTTTTGATCGTGTAAACATTCGCAAAGAATGTACATATGTACCCGATGGTCTTACTAAGGATCCCGCCAAGGAATGTGCAGACTATGACAAGAGAATCGAAGAGTTTGGTGGCATTGATCTGCAAGTTCTGGGAATGGGTTTGAACGGTCATATCGGCTTCAACGAGCCCGATGATCATTTTCCCGTTGGTACTCATCTGGTTGATTTGCAGGAAAGCACCATTGATGCGAACTCCCGTTTCTTTGCTTCCCGGGATGAAGTTCCCACTCAAGCCCTCAGCATGGGTCTGAAATCCATTATGTGCGCTAAGAAAATCGTGATGATTGTTCACGGTAAGGCAAAAGAAGCAACTCTTGAGAAAGCATTGAACGGCCCTGTTACTCCGGAAGTTCCTGCCTCTATTCTGCAGTTGCATCCCGATGTAACGGTTGTTTGCAGTTTTAACGAATAATAGGGGAGGTCTTATATGATTCGTTTTGGAACCGGCGGTTGGAGAGCTGAAATCGGTGTTGATTTTATAAAAACGAATATTTGCCTGGTTGGCCAAGGTGTTTGCGATTTAATGAAAGAAGAAGGGAAGTGCGATCAGCCGATAATCATCGGCTACGACCGCAGATTTCTTTCTCCCGAAGCCGCCAGATGGTTGGCCGAAGTAATGGCCGGAAACGGCGTTCATACCTACTTCATGCATCGTAGTGCACCCACACCGTTGGTGATGCACACCGTTAAAAAGAAAGGGTTGCATTTTGGTCTGGAAGTAACCGCTTCACATAACCCCTATCTTTATAATGGCATCAAGGTCATCGTTGACGAAGGCCGGGATGCCGATGTTGACACCACAAATCGGCTGGAAAAACTGATTGAGAACGCTAATACTCCCAAAATAATGCCCTTCGAGAAGGCGGTAGAAACTGGTTTCGTTACATATCTAGAAAATCCCTTTAATGATTTTCTGGATGATATTATGAATGTTTTGGATGTGAAAGCGATCCGGGAGCGTGGCTTGCGAATTCTATTTGATTCTATGCACGGAAGCGCAACCTATCCATTAATGAGTATTTTCTATTCCGCCCGCTGTACGCTCGATACCATCAATAGCAATCGGGATGCCTATTTTGGCGGAATGATGCCTGCGCCCACAGAAGAAACCTTGGTTGATCTGATTCATCAGGTTGTTGAAGGCGGCTATGATTTGGGGATTGGCGTTGATGGCGATGGCGACCGCTTGGGAATCATTGATGAAAACGGCCAGTTCATCAGTGCCAATCAAATTTTGGTGTTGCTTTATTATTACTTGCTTGAGTATAAAGGTTGGAAAGGCCCTGTTGTCCGAAATTTAGCAACCACCCATATGTTAGATGCTTTGGCTGCCGATTTGGGCGAAAAATGTTATGAAGTGCCCGTTGGCTTCAAATACATTTCTTCTAAAATTGATGAAGTGGATGCCGTGTTGGGCGGCGAATCTTCCGGCGGTTTAACGGTTCGCGGACATATCCACGGCAAAGATTCCGTTTATGCAGCGTCCTTGTTTGCAGAAATGGTTTGTAAAACCGGCAAATCTCCTAGCAAACTCTATGCAGAACTGGAAGAGAAATATGGCAAATACGTTATGGTTGAATATAATCTGCCTTTTGCGCCCGAAGCAAAAGAAACCATCGTAAATCAAGTGATGGTAGAACGCATTTTACCTGAATTTGCCGCAAAAGTAACCAAAGTAAGTTACGAAGACGGTTGCAAAGTATACTTTGAAGATGATTCCTTTGTGATCTGCCGTTTCAGTGGCACAGAGCCTTTATTGCGTATTTTTGCTGAAGGTAAATGCACAGAGCAAGCCCAAAGCTATATCGATGCTTGGAAGGAACTTTTAGGCCTTTAATGACTAAAATAACCCGTTATTCCTTTGAATAACGGGTTATCATTTTGGAGTATTTTATGTTTCATTCATTGAATAGAAATTTTGCGATAAACGGTTTTCATACTTTTTTTGAGTTTAAATACCCCGAAAACTACCAATTTGAAGGGGAACACCATCAATTCTGGGAAGCGGTTTATTGTCTGGATGGAGATGTAGGCGTTAGTTCGGACGAAAAGATTTTTCGATTAGTGCCGGGAGATTTGATGATTCATCAACCTATGGTTCACCATCGATTTTGGGCTGAAAATCAAACCTGCCCCCATGTTTTAGTGCTATCTTTTGAAATTGAGGGCGCTTTTCCTCAAAATTTAACCGGTGGATTCAGTTGCGATGATTTTTTGCGCAAACAATGGGAAGAGATTTATCGGTATATCAAAAAGAGCGGTTGCAAAAAGAGTTTGACAGGCTTTTTGCATTATCTAGCTCAATACCCGCTGGAATATCAAATGATCGCCAATCTATGCGAGAATTGTTTTTTGAGCCTACCAACCCACGGATTGCCGCTAGGAATAAACCAAAGCAAAAAGGCATTGGATTATAAACGGATCATTAATGTGATGAAAAATAATTTAAGTGCTAATTTATCGACGGATGAAATCGGGCATATATGTGGAGTAAGTGTTTCAACAATGAAAAAGTTATTCCGATCGTTCAATTCAATGGGAATCCACGAATACTATTTGCATTTAAAAATCAGCGAGGCCATTCAATTACTCCAAAGTGGCAGAACTGTTACTGAAACAGCTGCAATGCTTGGTTTTTCCAGTCAAAGTTATTTTAGTACCGTTTTTAAACGCAAAACAGGGGAGAACCCAGGCAGTTTTCGCCGTAGTTAGTCGTCGTCTTCTTGAATTCGAGGCCGCATTTTAGAAAGAGGATTCCGAATGGATGCATCCTTAATCTGATCACTATCCACATGGGTGTATATTTGCGTGGTTCCTAAATTTTCATGACCCAAAATCTCCTGCAAAACACGAATATCAACATTTCCGTGTCGATGCATAAGCGTTGCAGCCGTATGACGCAATTTATGGGTTGAAAGATGTTTTTCGCCTAGACCCGCTAATTTCAAGTATTTTTCAACCACGTTCTGAACAGCTCTTCTGGATATACGGGTTCGATTTCTACTGATAAACAATGCCTCAGAATCGATCAAACCTTCTCTTGGCCGCTCATATTGGATGTAATCATCAATCGCAGAACGGCAGGCCTGATTCAAATGAATAGTACGTTGTTTATTGCCTTTTCCGGTTATAACGGCATATTCGCCACTTACATCCTTTAAATTCAAAGAAACCAACTCCGCCAACCGCATTCCACAATTCAAAAATAAGGTCAAAATAGCATAGTCACGTCGACTTTTTTTAACAGCCGCTAATAATTCAGTGCTTTCTTCCAACGTGAGATATTTGGGCAGAGTTTTTGGCAGGGAAGGGGTTTGAACATTTTCCATAGGATTATGCTTCAATTCATTGGTTTTAATGGTAACGTATTTAAAATACGCCCGAAGCGTCGACATTTTTCTAGCAATACTACGAGAACCGTTTCCACGAACTTCACGGCAAAAATAAAGGTACTCATAAATATCTTCCAATGTAATCTTCTCAACAAAGAGGATATCAATATCAATAATAGAAACATCGTGCAACTTCGTATCTTTCGGTAAATGATTTTTTTTGATCTTCATATAACGAAAAAAGTTTTCCAGATCCAAAGTGTATTCATAAACCGTTGTTTTAGATTTTCCTCGAACGATCTCCATATAAAAGATAAAATCTTTTATTGTTTTGGGGAGCAGATCTAAATTTATCAAAATATTTCACCAACTTTTTGAAAAATATGTAGGGAACATATCTATATTATAGCATAGATTCCCATATTGTCAACTGCACAAAATGAACATTTTGTGCAGTTGAGGGGAGAAAAATAGAGAAAAAGCAGCAGATTTTTTGTTTCTGCTGCTTTTTATAAGTTTTTGCGTTCATTTAATATAGTATTTAAAAACACTCTAATATTATCGAATATATAGGTTGGTTTTGCTCCTTCAAAGGTTTTCACATCTTCCATGGTTGATTCACCACTTAACATTAATGCTGTGTCAATCCCAGCATTACTTCCGCTTGCAATATCAGTATATAAACGATCGCCTAAAATGATGGATTCTTCTTTTGTAAAGCCGGTCTTTTCAATTGCAAGCTCAATCATTGTAGGCTCCGGTTTACCAATAAACTTCGGCAAACGACCTGTAGCGTTACAAAGCATCGTAGCAACGGATCCACAATCAGGAACAGATCCATACCACGTGGGACAAACCCAATCCGGATTGGTTGCAATATAATCAACACCGCGGTTTAATAAGATACACGCATCTTCCAATTTTTGAAAGCAAAGCTCCGTATCAAATCCCATAACCAGGCATTTAATACCATCCTCTAATTTATCGGTAATATTCAGCCCATATTCTTTTAATTCATCCTTTAAAGCCTGGGTTCCGAAAACGTATAATAAATCATTCTTATGCGTTTTTTGCAAGTATAAAGCCGTTGCTTGCGCCGAGGTTGTGAAATCACGTTTTGCGGATTTTATTCCCATAGATTGCAGTTTTTCAATATATTTATTGACACTTTTAGAACTATTGTTGGTTAAATACATTGCTCTACCGCCGATAGATTGAACATATTGCAAAAAATCAAGTGTACCATCGAAAAGTTCTTGATCCAAATAAATCGTTCCATCCATATCCAACAAAAACAATTTTTTCTCCGATAATTTCATCCTTATTCACCTTTTTTACTGCAACAACCGCATTGAAAAAAGCCTTCTAATAGCAATTTAAATTGGCCATCAGTCAACTTAAAACCAACATATTTGGCTAATTTCTCGTATTTCTTTGACAAGCAAACAACCTTTACACCTTGAATGTCCATAATATTAAGAATTGCACGACATAAACCGTCCAGCAATAGAATATCACCATCAAATCCGCTGATATGAAGGATCTGACCTTCTTCATTTTCATATTGAAAGACTGCACTATTTAAAACATTTCCATGCTCGATGGTTGCAATAATGCGATAAGTTTCATTGAATTCGATCCCGGCATCTTTGCAAATATTCCGTGCGAGTTCCGGGTCAGTAACTTTTTTAATTTCGATCATAACTTCCCTTTCTGTTTTTTCTTAATAGTACCAATTTGCCTTTAAAATGTCAATCCAGAAATAAAAAATAAGCAACAAACAAGCCGTTTTTGAATAGAATTCATCTGGGGTGATAATGAATGCTGTTTCCACTTGAATTCTTTTTAGATCGAACAATTTTTCTAATGCTTTATCTTTCCGGCGGTGCTACGTTTCCAAAACCGCTCAGTGCCGCTGAGGAGCGTTATTACTTGGATCTTTATTCTAAAGGAGATCAAGAGGCCAGAAATATTTTAATTGAACGAAACTTACGCTTAGTGGCTCACATAGTTAAAAAATATTATGCTGCAGCCGACGATCAAGAAGATTTGATTTCAATCGGCACGATTGGATTAATAAAAGGTGTAACCACTTTTGATCCGAGTAAAGGTTCTCGTTTGGCAACTTATGCCGCAAGGTGCATTGAAAACGAAATTCTGATGTATTTCAGAAACCAGAAGAAACATCAAAACGACGTTAATATCAGCGATCCCATCGAAACAGACGGCGATGGTAACGCACTGACTTTTATGGATGTTGTTTATGAAGACGAACATTTTGCTGAAGATTTAGATTTAAAAATAAACAGCAAGAAACTATATCAACTTTTAAACCAAGTTCCTGATCGTGAGCGTGAAATTCTAATTATGCGTTATGGATTATATGATACGATTCCTCTCACGCAAAAGAAAGTGGCGGAAAAATTAGGAATCTCCAGAAGTTATGTTTCCAGAATTGAAACAAAAGCCATCAACCGTTTAAAAAATCTATATCATAAATAAGATAACACCGCAATGGAAACCATTGCGGTGTTATCTTATTTCATGAGATTAACGTGCCGTTTCCGTTGTTGAATGTGGGTAAAATTGCGAGTGTGATTCCGTGCTCCTTTGCAAGTTCCACACACTTTTTTTGCAAAATTCCGGAACCGGAATCGCAAATGCCCAGCATTGTATCATAATCAATTTTTTCATATTTTACCGCATCTTCCGAAGTTCTTGGATCTTTATCGAAAATGCCGTCAACGTCTTTATAGAATTGGCAACCATCCGCTTTTAGCAAAACAGCCAAAGCAACAGCGGATGTATCGCTCCCTCCCCTGCCCAATGTTGTGATTTCGAGGTTGGAAACTCCTTGAAATCCGGTAATAACCAAGGTTTCGCCCTGTTTTAAATAGGCTCGAATTCGCTCTTCGTTTACCGATATTATCGAAGCATTCCCGTGAATTGGCGTGGTGCAGATTTCTGCCTGAAAAGCATTTAAAGAACGGGCCGGAATTCCACGTGAATTCAATGTAATTGCCAAGAGTGACGCCGAAATTTGTTCACCATTGGCAACCAAAGCATCTCGTTCTCTGGGATCCGGCGCATCGGTAATTTCAGCAATTTTCGCCAAAAGTTCATCAGTGGTATTACCTTGGGCCGAAACTACCGCTATTACCTGATCTCCCTTTTTGATTTGATTTTCTATAATAGAGGCAACATTTAATAAACACGCTCGGTCAGCAACGGATGTCCCCCCGAATTTTTGAATGATTAAAGCCATAATTCCCTCCAAAAGCAAAAATATCACTCAAAACAACCTATGATTAACTACGTTCTTTGGCTACCGGTTTTACGCTGATAACGCCGTTTAACTTTTCGAGTTCTGATAATAAAACATCTAACCCAGATTCCATTTTAACAGTATTAAACGAAATAAAAACCGGCGCTATACCATTCATTGGCATATTTTGATTAATAGTTAAGATACTGGCTCCGGCGGAAGAAAGAACAGATAGAACTTGGGAAAGAGCCCCAACTTCATCATTCAAATAAAGAATAATCGTTATGATATTCTGTTTATCTTTTTCAACAAAAACATGAACGCTATCTTTATATTTATAAAAAACGCTTCTTGAAATCCCCGTCACTTTTGTTGCCTCGTAAACGGTTTTACATTGGCCTGTTTTTAACAAACGTTTTGTTTCAACCACCTTTGAGAAGATTTCCGGAAGAACGCTTTTATCAATTAAGTAATATTCCTGATTCATAAGTTTGTCCTTTAAACAATATTATTTAACTAAAAAGATATTACCACAGAGCGAAGAAGTTTTCAAGATAATTATATTATTTTAAATATTCTCTTTATTTTTATTATGCTTTTGTGTTATAATACAAAA
>JAZNEH010000207.1:0-17194 GCA_045588515.1 Eubacteriales bacterium | reverse complement strand
AATTCTCAAATTTCTGGCTTTAAGTTTTGTTAATCGCTTTCCGGAGTTTTTCTCTAAAATCTCCTCAAAAATACAATTAACGGGTCCTTCTTTTATGATGCTGTTTAATTTTCAAAGTCCGCTGCTTCCCTGCTCTTTTTTGCAGGTGCCCGAATATAATAACATTTCAGCCCCCGTTTGTCAACACTTTTTTTCAAAAAGTTGCAACTTTTTTTAAAGGGTTTAAAAACGGATCCGGCGGGCGATCCGCCGCCGGCGGCGATTGTTATTTTGATAGATCATATAGATGATATAGGCGATCACCAACACCACCAAAATGATGGCAATAATGCGCACCACCAAGTGATCAAAGAAATTGCGGATCAAATGCAGGTAATAAAGAATTGCACTCCGCTCCAGATCGGAAGACGCCACCAGTTCCACCGTTCCATAGTTGATGCCGTCTTTGATAACGCTCACACTTCCCAGAACATCCCCGGTTGCGATGGGGGCGTAGGCGATCTCTTTGCCGTCTTCATCTTTATTTTTAGTAATTTCCCACTCAAAGGATTCCAGATCCACATCGTTGGCCACAACAGCTTTCACCTGCGCCTTGGGCACCAACATCACATAATCATTCTTGGCGCAAAGGGCCACTTCCATTTCGCAAATGGATTCATTTTCATTCAGAAGGGTGCGCATACTGAAGTTATTATAGGCCCATTTATAAAGTGCAATAGAATCTTCAAAAACCGGGTTTTTAGCACTTCCATAGGGCGCATTCATCGCAACGCAGATATATTCCATACCCTTATATTTTGCATTTGATACCAAATTATACCCGGCGGCAGAGGTGGTTCCGGTTTTTCCGGCCATACAATATTTATAATAGTTACCGGAATTCATCCGGATCAATTGGTTTGTGGAAATCAAAGTACGTTCCGGGTTCATATTGGTGGCAGGCAGTTTATAACTGGGAACGGTCAAATAAGGCAACAACCGTTCATCAGAAAAAACCTTTTGACACATAATGCCGATATCCCGGGCGGTGGTGTAGTGGTTTTCGTCGGTCAAGCCGTGGGTGTTGACGAAATGAGTGTTGTTCATCCCCCAATCCTTGGCCTGCTGGTTCATTTTATCCACAAAGGCCTGAATACTGCCACAAAGATGGATCGCCAGGGCGTTGGTGGCCTCGTTAGCACTGGAGATGGCGATGCCATAAAGCATATTCTCGATGGAGATCACCTCTCCATCCTTCAAGCCCATATTAGAACTGCCAATTACCAGATCCCCGTAGGCCGCCTTTTTATCAAAGGTAACGGTTGCCTGCACATCGGGGATCAGATCAATCGCCACTTTCATCGTCATCAGTTTGGTGACGGAAGCGGGATAGATCTGCTGATCGGCATTTTTCTCGTAAATGGTGGCACCGGTGTTCATACTAATCACCATCACGTTATTGGCCGCCGTTTCCGGCGCATCATCAATGGCCGATGCCGCCGGCACGCAAACTGCCATCAGCAATCCGATTAACATCAGGCAAATGAAACTTTTTATTTTCTTCATATGATAGATCTCCCTAAACGGTATTTTTTGTCGTTAAATTTAATTATATTATATAATGAAGAAAAATGCAATTCCCAAAATAATACAACCGGCAAGGCTTTTAGGCCTTGCCGGTGCTTTATACATTAAAGCGCATAGGGGCTATCTTTCTTTTCCTTTTTGCGATACCAATTGCCGGCGGTGAAATCGGGCATTACCACCGGGGCGCTGCCCTTAGCAATGGATTCGGCGCTGAGGGCGGTGACCGCCATATAAGTGGCGGTATCGTAAACATCTACCGGGGGCTCCCAGCCCTTGGAGGCATACTCCACAAAGGCAGAAAACACCAACCAATCCATTCCGCCGTGGCCGCCGGCGGCTTCATAATTCCGCCAAAGGGGATGCAGGAATTCTTCTTCATAGTCCTTGGCGTTGCCCCAAAGCGGTTCGGGATCCCATACCTCTTTGCTCAGTTTTGCATCTTCAATCACCATTTTGGTGTCAGCAAAAAAGGCCGCTTTGGTTCCTTGAACGGTATAATTCCGGCTGTATGCCCGAGGCAGAGTCGTATCTAACCGCAAGGTGATGGTTTCGCCGCCCGCACATTTGATTACCGTGGTAACGACGTCGCCTTGATTGAATTCCACCCCTTGCAAGGGATGATCGGCGGGGAATTGATCGCTGATATACTGCTTCATCCCCTTGGCGCAGGAAGCGGTGGAGGTCAGAGAAACGATGCGGTTTCCTTCGTTGATCTTCAACACCTTGCCCAAAGGAACCAGAGCGTGAGTAGGATAATTATCACAGTTGCGGGCGATGTAGTTTCGCAACCGGTAGTGGCGGATCTTTTCGCCCCGGGCGATCTCTTTGCGCAAGTCATGGGAATAACTGCCCTGACAATGAACCACCTCGCCGAAGAAGCCCTTTTCGGCCATTACCTTCGTCATCAATTCAAATTTTCCGTAGCAACAGTTTTCCACCATAAAACAAGGGGTTTTGGTGCGTTCATAGGTGCGCACCAGATGCCAGCAATCTTCAACGGAATAGGCTCCACCGACTTCCAGACCTACGTAGATGCCCTTTTCCATGGCGGCAGTCGCCACCTTGATGTGATCTTCCCATGCGCAGGCAATATATACCGCATCCAGATCCATTTCAAATAGTTCGTTGAAATCGGTGGTGCCCGCCGGACGGTAGCCCGCCTTTTCTTCCACCAGATTTTGCAACTCCTCTACTCGGTCGGGATAAAGATCGCAAAGACCGATGATTTCTAACCGATCAGTCATTTTTGTGAATTCAGACTTGGTTACACCACGCCCACGCTGGCCTAACCCCACAATGCCCAGTTTTAGTTTTTTTGCCATTTTAAACGCCCCCTTCTGTTGATATCTTCATTATAACGAACTTGTTTAAAATAAACAATGCGCTTTATCTTAGAAATCAAATAAACTCTCTTTCAAATCCTGTCCGAAAGTATTTAAAATAGAAACTTTTTTGGTTTTTTTCAAAAAACACTTGCCAAAATCCAAAAAATCTATATAATAGATATGTGCCGAATGATTTTTTCACATCATCGGGGTTAAGTGAGCCTCCAAAAATACCGAGCTTCTGCGATGGATTTTTGGCGAAGGCGAACTTATGCGTAGCGGAGCGGAGCTGTAGCGCAGTTCGTCAACCGCTTGCTTTAAAATCACTTATCCATAGCATATGTTATTAATTATCGGGGTGTAGCGCAGTTGGTAGCGTGCTTGGTTCGGGACCAAGAGGCCGGGCGTTCGAGTCGCCTCACTCCGACCATAAAAAAAGAAGGTAGACCTTGTGTCTACCTTCTTTTTTTAATCGATCAGAACGGTGGGGCAACTCGAACGCCCCGTCAGCCGCCCGAAAATTTCGGGCACCGCAAAGGGGCAGTTGATTACTGATAGAGAAATATATTCATTCAGCCATTAAGCATTTTTAAGTCGCTACGACAGTTTTATTTTAGACCGTATTTGTTCTGCCCTAAATTGCAAATTTGAAGATCTAATCCAACATCGTTAAAAAAGCCAAACCGGAAGATGCCCAGCATCTTCCGGTTTTCATTCTTTCTTATCATTCCAATACCCAAAAAACACTCCGAACCGGCTTGAAAATCAAAGGAAATTATACTATACTGTATTTACGTTACTTCTATTGAAAGGAGCCGGAAAATGAATTACGCAACCTATCAGATCATCGGCACCGATTTGGTTTACTCCATCGTTTCCTTTAAAGGCGCAAGCACGCCTGTTTGGCGGCAGGGCCGTTGGGAAACGGGAGAATACCAAGAGTTCATCCGCAAAAACGGATGCGGCCATTGTTGCACTGCTATGGCGCTGAATCTGCACAATATCAAAATCGATCCCCACGAAGAATTCACCCTTTGCCGCTCCCTTTGGGGAGAGCCGGACCCGGACCGGAACCAAAGAAACTATTTGACCGTTGCGGGGGTAACGAAAATTCTTCGTCACCATGGGATCCCGGCGGAATATTACGGCGTTCCCTCTCAAGAAGATGCGGCCCGCCGCATTGAAGAGGCACTCCAAGCCGAAAAGATGGTTATTTTTTGGTCCCATCCTTCCGAAGATTTCCCGGAAAATCCCTTTTCCAAGGCTGGCCATTACGTGCTGGCGGTGGGATACACCGAAGACGGCAAAATCCTTGTTGCAAACAGTTCGGAAATGCGAGCCAAAGAAGGGGTGCAGTTCACAGACGTCCGATCCATCGCCCGTTCCCTTGTTCATAATGCCGACCCCGAAGACCTGACCTGGGGAGAATACGGCCCTCGACCCCGGCTCGCCGGCTACGTTATCGTAGGTTAACTGCATTCCCATTTCAGAGGGTCGGTGTTTGAAGGAGGATGCCGCAGATTCACCGAAACGAAACCCACTTTTTAAGGAGCACCAATGAACATTCAGCAAGCATTAATCGAACAAGCCCGGCTCCATCCGCAGATGGAGCCTCGGGATCTTTTTAAATTTCTCTATCAGGCGGTTTTCGGTTGCGAACATCTGATGACCGACCCGGATGAGATGCTCCGGCGTATTCAAGAGGAAGAGAAAAGCCTTTCGCCCCAAAAACGCTCCGTTGAGCCCCTGGGCGAACATTATAGCCGAATTCCCCTTGGACTGCTGGACCCCAAAACCTTAGGCCATCTTTTTTGCCGTTCCGCCAAGGAAGGCCCCAAAGGCACAGTGGAGCAGTTGGAAGAAGTTTTGGCAACGGGCGAAGTTTTGGTGAAAAAAGGCTATTTTTCATTTGATTGGCTTGCATTTTCCCGGGCGTTAACCCTATGGAAAGAGCAAGGCTATCCGGCCCTGCATCATTCTTCTGCCTACCGCAACGCCTATAGCCCGGCCTACCGGGTAGTGGAAAATCGATATCTTCCCTTTCTCCCCCTATTTTCCAAAATAGACCGAGCTTTGGCGCAAGGCGCCTTTACCCTTGCCATTGAGGGCGGGAGCGCCAGCGGAAAAAGCACGCTGGGCGCCCTATTGGAGCAACGATACGATTGCACCCTTTTCCATATGGATGATTTCTTCTTGCGGCCCGAACAGCGAACCCCGGCCCGGTTTGCCGAGGCTGGCGGGAATGTTGATTGGGAGCGGTTTTTGGAAGAAGTTTTAACGCCGTTAGCGCAAAATAAACCCATCGCCTACCGGCGGTTCGATTGCGCTTCCGGCGCCCTTTTACCGCCGGAGATTATCCATCCTCGCCCACTGCGGGTGATTGAAGGGGTTTATTCGATGCACCCCCAACTGGCCGGAGCTTATGATTTTTCCGTTTTTTTGGAGATCGACCCGGCACAACAACGGGCCCGCATTGAAAAGCGCAATTCCGCCCCCATGGCAGAGCGATTTTTCAAGGAATGGATTCCTTTGGAACAGGATTATTTTCAAAAATTACAAATCAAAGAGCGATGCACGCTTATCATCTAAAGGAGCTGTAAAAAAACGTAAAGTTTTTTTACAGCTCCTTTTTTCTTTGTTACAAAAGGGGTTCTGCGTAAAATCCTTTATTTTTCCCGCCATTTGCGGCGGTTCGAACTATTTTTACATCCCCTTTAGTTTTCTTTCCGTTTCGATACAACCAGGGCTACCATTCCGCAGGCGGAAAGGAGCATCAGGATGCACCAAAGGGCCAGATTGCTATGATCGCCGGTATCCGGCTGATCGGTATTCACGGGTTTCTCCGGCTGGGGCTCAGGCTGAGGTTCAGGCTGAGGCTGAGGTTGGGGCTGGGGAGCAGGTTCCGGATCCGGAGTAGGCGTGGGAGCGGGGGTTTGCACCGGCTCTTCCGGCGTATAAACATTCTCAAAGAGGATGGATGCTACCGGAGCCACTGTTTGATCCGGTTCTGCCGTTTCCAGTAGGATGGCGGCAGAGAGGGTTCCTTTTTGATCGTCGGTCACCTTGATATGGATCCGAACTTTGGAACCATCATAGGTGATGCCGGTTGCAGTGCCGGGCAGTTCTTCTGCCAGATAGTAATAATCACCGGCCTGCGTGAACTGGAGCGCTGTGAAGGGAATATTGCCTGCGGCATCATTCTTCTGCACTTCCAATTCTTTCACAGGCGTATAATTAGCATCGGTTTCAGAAAGTTTGAAGGAGAATTCCTCGGCGGCCAGAGCCCGGCCGGTGAGTTTCTTCGAGGCCAGAACCGGCACAGAAAGTTGGCCGGGGGCATAAACATTCTTGAATTCTGCGGCGGCAAAAGTTCCCCCTTTCAGGATCACCGGCGCAGATGCAACCAATTGACCATGGCCGTTATCGATCACTTCCACTTTCACGTGATATTCGGCAGTATCAAAGGTAACGCCGGGAACCGGAACAGAGGTATCTTCTTTCAAGAGATAGTAATAGATGCCTGCCCGATCATAGGTGATGGGATCAAAGGTGAAGGTTTCATCCGCCTTGTTCCAAGCCTTCAAGGGAGAGCCGGAAGCAAGGATCTGCCCTTGTTCATCGGTTTCATAAAGCAGGAAGGCAAATTCACGATCTTGCAAGGTTCTGCCGGTTAATTTCTTGGTTCCGCTAATGATAACTGTATCGTCGGCGGCCTTATACTCATTATGGAAAACCACCGAAGAGGCCGGCATTTCCACCGGAGCAGAGCCATCGCTTTGGGGCACCAACATCGTCAGATGGGTTTCAGCCACAAGGGCGCCCTTGCCGTTGTCAGTAACTTCCACATAGAGGTGGAATCGATTAGGATCATAGGAAACTCCGCCGGCGGTGCCTTCTTTCTCCAAAATCAGATAGCGATAGACGCCGGGGGTTGTATAGTTGAGTGCGGCGAAGGGGATCTTCCCGTTTGCATCGTTTTTCACGGTTTCTTTCAAAGAAGTGGGTTGGAAATTCATATCGGCGTGATAGAGTTCAAACGAGAATTCCTGAGCCTGCAGTTCCCGGCCGCTGATGGTTTTCAAAGCGCCGATGGGAACGGTGATAGAAGCAGGGGTATACACGTTTTCAAAGAGAAGCTGAATATTTGGTGCCGTTTTAGAAACGTTCAGCGTGCCATCGCCGTTGTCGGTTACTTTCACTTCCACAACGAAGGAAACCGGATCGTAGGTTACGCCCAGCAAGGTTTTGCCGGCGTTCTTTTCTTCCACTCGATAATAGAAGGTTTTGCCGGCATCTTCCCGGGTATAGGTGATGGCCGGGAACAGAAGTTCCACTTCGCCGTCTTGGTTTAGATCGGGGCCGTTTTCAATGACGAAAGGCATTGCGCCGGCCACGGGGATCTGCCCGGTGCTATCGGTTACAGGAGTTAGAATGAATTCAAATTCCGCATTCTGCATCGGCCGGCCGGTGAGTTTCTTGGTGATTCCCAACCGCCAATCCTGATCTTGCAACGTATAACCGTTATGGAAGGTTACAATATTCGTTACGGAATCTTCAAAATAAACGTTTGCTTTCAGCGTTCCGTTATCGTCGGTCACTTCCACCACCATATCATAAACCGTTTCATCATAGGTGTAGCCGGGGCGGGTTTCCTTCTTTTCGACCACATCGTATTTATAAACGCCCACGGTTTTGAAGGTGAGATCCGCGAAGGCCACATTGCCGTCGGCATCATTGGTGCCGGTTCTGAAGATGGTGTTATGATCGCCGTCTTCCGTTACATAGAAGGTGAATTCACCTGCCTGCAACGGTCTGCCGGTCAATTCTTTTTTTACATAGTTGCTGATGGGAACGCTCAGTTGAGCAGGTTCATAAACGTTGTTGAAAGCCAATGTGACCGCATCGCCGGTGCCGGACAAGTTGGCCGGATCAGTTCCGCTCTGCACCGTTGCCGTCAGGTTGCCGGTGCCGTCATCAACCACGTCCACTCTCACGTAATAAACCGTTTCATCATAATCCCAACCGGTTTTGATCTCTTGCTTTTCCTGCACCGTATAGAAATAGGAGCCTGCCGTATTATAGGTGCGGGCAAAGCGGAGTTCACCGGCCGCATTGGCCTTTTCGGTTACCGGGGCGGCTTTGGGCGCCCAATATTCATCGGTTTCTGTCAGTATGAATTCAAATCCGGCGGCGGTGATCTGGAGATTGCCGGAACGGTTATCTACCGTCTTTTTCACGTTGATGCTAACAGGAGCCGTGTGGTAAACGTTATTGAACGTCACGTTATAAGTGCCCAGCAAGGGTGCGCCGTTATGATCGGTAACAGCGGCTTCTAACCGGCCGTTCGCATCGGTAACGTGCACGTTGAAGGTATAGAGCGTGCGATCATAGGCCAGGCCGGGCTCTTTCGCATCGGGGATCTTCTCCAGAATCTGGAAGGCGTAATCGCCAACGGTTTCAAAGGGGATTCCATCCAATACGTCTGCGATGGTGGCACTCTTTTGGGTGCTATCTGCAGGCGCAAAGGTGATGCTTTGGGTCTTCACCGGGGTGGGAACCCATTTTTGGTTGGCCGCATCCCACTTCTGCACTTCAAAATCGAACGTAACATTATGGGCCAGCGTGCTTTCTTTCAGGAAATTCTTAGTGATCGCAACATCCAGATCCACTTCTGTTTTCACCGGCACATACCGGTTGGTGAGAACGGCGGTTCCGTTGCCGTTGGCCGCAATCACAACGTCGTGGTCGGCTTTTTGCTCTGCATTGGTATGATCCCGAGTGAGGATAGAGGCTTGGAAATAATCCTGCTGAGCGGTTGTGAGCAATTCGTTCACCTGCGCCACAGTGCCGCTGGGGAGATTCAGAATTTCGCAGGTATGGCCCTGATGGAGCTGGATATTGGCCCCGTTCACCTTCAGATAGCCGCTTGCATCCACTGTGCCAACAACAGGATGCTGGCTATCTTCTGGGAACACCACATCGAATTCCTGGCCGGCCAGTGCCACACCCAGGAACACTTCCACTTCAAAGGTTTCTGCCTGAATGGCGGCAGGAACATTATGATCGCTCACGATCTCTTTGGTGATATAAAGATTGCCGTAGGTTTTGGGGCTATTCACGAATTCCACAGTCTGGATGGTTTGATCAACCGGAACCAGAGTGGCTACCGTTCCGCCAACCGTACCGCCGTTCAAAGAGATGGATTTCAGATTATAAACGGTATGATATTTTTCCGAAAGAGTATAGGTGGAGCCGGCAGTCAGGCCGATCACATAGGCGGTTTCGCCGGAATTCAGCGTGAAGGTTGTTTTTCCGCCGTTGAAGGATAAATCCGTGCGGGAGGCTTCATTGCCATTGGCATCCAGCCGCACCAGAACGGCGCCAGCGGGGCCGGCCAGTTCAAATTCAAAGGAATCGGCTGCGCCTACTGCCGCATCGGCCAAAGTTTTTGTCACCTTGAAGCCGGTGGCGGGGGTCAAGGTCAGTTTGCCGTTATTCCCCAAGGTAGAATAGCTATAATAATCATTGGAAGTGTTGCTATGCACCACCGAAGGATAGTTGGAATAAGAAAGGGTATTGGTGGGGTTGGCCGGTGTGCCGGTTTTTCCCACGTAGAAATCATCCAGATAACGATGGATCTGCCCCTTGGGAATAACCCAATGACTGCCGGAAGCCTTCGCCGTTTCCAAGGCGGACACAGAGATCCGTTCATAGTGGGTATGCATCCGATAGGTGCCGCCGGTTTCTTTTTCAAATACCCGGAAGGCCCGATAGAAAATGCCGTTTTTATCCGGGGCGGCGGTGCCTGCATAGAGGGTTCCGTTCTGATCGGTGTAGATCAAGGCATCCTCTGTATAATAATACCGCTCGTTTTGAACGGAAGGTTCAAAATGGCTATAGGTGTTGCGGGTGGTCTGGCTGGCTGCGCCGGTCTTATTCCATTGATTGGTGTAAACCACATAGCCGGCATCCTTATTGGCGGTGCTATCCTTATAGGAAAGATCGATTCTTTCCGTGATATTCCAATCCTGCAGATCGGAGCGAAGCCCGATTTCATAAAGCAGGCGGATCGGTTTCACGTTGGCATTTTCCAGATCCACGTTTTTCACGTCGATGATATTGCCATCGCTATCCACTTCCACTTCCACTTTATAAGTGAGGGTGGGGATCAGAGAGGCGGGAATCTGCCAAGTGAGGGTCGTTTCGCCGTTGATATGGTCGCCATCGTAATCGCTGATTTCCTTTGCGATCCGAACAGAGGCGTAGAGCATATCTGTATCCGAGATGCCGTGCACCGCATCGGTTTCGCCCAAAAATCCATAGGACTTAATGATATGCGTGGCGCCGGTGGGCAACTGGAAGTTTGCAGTTTCTTCGATTCCTTCATGCCAGAAATCCAGATAATTGCCGTTTTCATCGGCATACCAACCGATATAATTGCTGAACTGGGTATCGTTGGTATAACTGAGTTGGCCGTGGTTATAGGCATTTTGGAGCAGGCCCTGCGCAACCGCTTTATCGCTGATGCCCAGCCGTTCCTGTACCGACCAAACCAATTGATCGCCATAGGCATTAGGATTTGCAATGGTGCCGAAAATGCTGTTTTGCTCTACAAATCCACGGGCCAACGTGGCGCCGGAGAAGTAATGATCGCCGATCACGAACCCATCCATTTCCTTAATATCCATATACCCGCCGATTTTATCCACAAAGGTGATATAACCGTCGTGGTCGTGGTCCCTTTGCACATAGGTGGGATAATATTTGGATTGGATCACGATCTCATCCACAATGGATTGGAACGCAGCAAAAAGGTCATCATCGCTTTCAGCAGGGAAATATTCATCCACATAAAGCCGATCAGCGGCTTCCAGCCGTTCGCCGGCCACAGTGGAATTCTGAACGTTCAGATAGCTATAATTATACCATCCCGAACGGTAGACCCGAACGGAATTGCCGGCCAGAAAACCGTTCCAAAGTTCCATCAGGGGTTCGGAGGTTTGGGCAGGATTCATCACGCTGAGCGCCTCGGACAACCGGGTTACTTCCTCGCCATAGGCCAAGGTATAGAATAGAGGCTCTGTGTTATAATGCGCTTTCACCTGCTTTCTGGCGAAGGCCGCCGTCAACTGGGTCATAAAGGCAATGGTATCCCGATGGCGGTAATCGCCGGTATTGCCCTCGAAATCATACATATTACTGGTGCCCAGATCGGTGCGGGCGGTGTTGCCGTTATAATCGGCGTTTGCCAAGGTGGGCTCGCCATCGGTCATCAAAACCATAATGGGCAATCGGGTGGTGCCGGCCTGAACGCCGGATTTCACAACCGTATCTTCTTCGTTGATCAGAACCCGCATTGCCTCATAAATACCATCCTGCATAAAGGTGCCCCGGCTGGTATTTAAGGATCCGCTTACCAAATTTTTGTTCCCATTCCGCACGTTGGAAGCCACCTGCAGGCCCCAATGATCGTTGCCTTCCGCCCGAACCGATTGCAAAAACCGGCCCACGCCGCCAGTAACCGTTCCGGCCGTGTAGAAATCCAGAGGCAGGATCACAGTGGTAACGCCGTTATTATTGGTGAATTCCCGATCGGTGTTTCCGGCGTAAAGAACAACCGAAACCCGGTTATTCTTATTCAGGGCCAAAAGATCGGTGATGGCCTTATTGGTGGCGTCCACCAATTCATCCACAGCACTTCCGCCCCCGTCGTCGTTATAGCGCATAGAACTGGAAAGATCCAGAATAAAGACCGTATCGGTGGGGATGGTGGAATAACCCACGATCTCCTTATTGGAAGCCATGGCAGAAAGGGCAACCAAGAAATTATCCTCGGTATCTGCCACGCTCAGTTTCGTGTTCTCTTTTGAAACGGCATCGGTGATCTCTTTGGGGATCGCATCTGCGGGGAACACCGATTTATCGCTCCAAACAGCGCCGGCATTTTCCGTTGTTAATGCAATCCCCTGCGTGTCGGGTTCCAGAAACAGTTTTTGCCAATCATTCATTGTTGAAGAATCGGCCACCCGCTGATAGGGATTTCCGGCAGAAAATGCCGTTAAAGCGATTCCGGGAATTAATTCCAGCATCAAAAACAATGCCAGCAAAACCGCCAAACTTCTTTTCAAGATACCTTTTTTGTTTTTCATTTTCTTTCATTCCTTTCTGCATGATCACAAACGCCGATCAGATCTCCCGGCCGCTGGCTCCGAAAATATTTGCAGGAACCGCAATCGTTATATATATCGTTGGCATAGGGGCAATTATCCCGGGTAACGTTTACCCACGGCCTGCCCCGGGGACTGATGCGTGGTTCCTTTTCAAAATCCGGATAATCATAAATATACTGTTGCATTTCTTCGCAATAGATCAATGGAACTTCGATTTCATCTCCGTCCATCTGAAATATCCGTTTCGGATCCAACCGCATCACCTCCCTTTTTCCTTTTTACAATTAAAATTATACCAATACAAGAAAGATCTGTAAGGAGTAATTTTCGGAAAAAAGTCCGCAATTTTTTAAAGGTATTTTGAGAGAATTTTCCTTTTTTTCCAGTAATAAAGCCGAAAACGGCCGTTCGTTTTAACGAACGGCCGCATTTCATTTCAACATATATTTTTCAAGTTCTTTCTTTCCGTTGATCTGCAGTTTATCATAGATCACCGAAATATAATTCATAATAGTGCGTTCGGAAAGTTCCAGATGGGCGGCAATTTCCTTGGCCCGCCAGTTGCGGCTATAGAGCATCCCGATGGTGAATTCCATCTGGGTGAGTTCCATAGCCAACTCTGCATTATTTTCCCGATTATAGATCTGATACCAGTTTTTATTATATTGCTCTGCAAAATCCATGATTTTATGATAGGCTTCGGGATGTTTCTTTTTGAAATTCTTTTCGATCAGCCCCTGCAACAAACTATAATGTTCCACAAAGGGGATGAAAAGACCATCCGGCTCCGCCAATTTCCAGGCCTCTTCCACGCAGGCCACAGCATCCTCCACCCGCATCAGATTCATCAGATCCATAGCTGCAATGATATAAAGATAGATCCGGGGGATGGGATAAGACTGCACATCCAAACTCAAGGCCGTTTCCACGATTCCCAAAGAGCGGGCATAGTCCTTTTGATGATAGGCCTTATACGCTGATAAATAGCAGGCCATCAGCCGCAAACCCCGGTCCATATATTTGGTATATTGCACCATATGGGGCAAGCCTTCCGCCGAAAGATGCAGTTGCATCCTCATCAACTGGCTGGCCATCACGTTCAGCCCTTTCCGTTCATTCGGAACGTCACCGGCCAAGCTCTTTTCATATTCTTCCTGCAAAACATACTGCGCATAATGGGTTTTATGTAGATGCCCCCGGCAAAGATTGGAAAATACGCAAAAAACGGCCGCTGTGATCCGCAAAATAGAATTTTCGGAAACCAGATAAGGTTCTGCCAAAATGGAAGATTCCTTCAATTCACCGATCAGATAATAATATTCGCAAAGAGCCATAGCCCGGTCATCGGGATTGGCGATGGATTGAATATATTCCTTCAGTTTGCCCGGCTCATATAGATGGATCAGCGGGAAGGGTTCGTTTTGATCATAAACAAACTCCCCATCTTCTCCCGGCCGGCCGGCATTGCAAGGGATCTTCCAATCCCGCCCGTCTTTATAAGCGCCGGGAATTCTCCCTTCTTTGGCCCATTTTTGAATGGCCCGGGCTGTACAGTTTAAGCGTTCCGCCGCCTTTGCGGCAGTTTCAAACTCCAATGAAAAACACCTCGGTTAAAATCAATCGGGGGGCAAACCCCTTAATAAATATTATACGCCCCTTTTTTTCGTTTTACAAGGAGTCTTTTGAAAAACCTTCGGAAAACCGCTGTTCCCCATCCGGCAGAACCCACATTGCCTCTGCATCCGTTAAGGATTCCACCAACCGGGCGCCTTCCTCATAAGAAAGATTGAAAAGAGCGGTGGAGAGGGCATCCGCCTTGCCGGAATCCCGGCAAAGCACCGAAACGGAGCGATAGTTCCGGCCGGGCATCAGAGTTTCGGGATCGATAATATGATGATAGTCCACTCCATCCACGGTATAAAACCGCTGATAACTGCCGCTGGTAACCAAACTTTGATCCTTCAGTTCCAGATAGGCGATATAGGGCTTTTCTTTATTTTCCGTATCGGGATTTTCTATGCCAATGCTCCAGCCCGTTCCATCCGGATGGGCGCCCAGACAACGCACGTTCCCGCCCACGTTCAAAAGATAGCCGGTAATTCCTTTTTCTTCCAGATGGCGGGCAACCTGTTCGGTGGCATAGCCCTTGGCGATCCCGCCCACATCCAGGCTCATTTCCGGATCGGCCAGAAAAACGGTATTTTTTTCTTCATCGATCATCAGATCGTTGATATCCGTATGTTGGGCTGCGGCCTGCAACCGATCCATCGGCGGGAGGGCCGCCTTTTCGGGATGGTCGATTCCTTCGGTTCGGTATTGATGCCAGATGGAAAGCACACTTCCCATCGCCACGTTCATTTTTCCGTTGGTAAGGCTATAGAGTTCCTTGGCATAAAGGAGCAGATCGATAATTCTTTTATCCACCTGCACCGGCGCCCCTTGCCGCTCGTTAAGGGAGCAAAGGTTCACCATCCCCTCATAGCGGTGATAGATATCGTATAATTGATGGTATTCCTTCAAAAGCGCCTTGATCTCTGCGCAGGTTTGGCGGAAGGATTCCTGATTTTCCGCATAGCCCACAATGGTGGTAACGGTATCGAAATAATCAAAAGAATAATCCGTATATTTGGTTTTCCCGCCCGGTTTACAGGCTGAAAGACCGAAAAGCAACCCCAAAAGGATTGCCCACGCCGTTATTTTTTTCATATTCCCTCTTCTCTTGAAAAAAAGGGGATGCCTGCGCATCCCCTTTTGATACAAACAAAATTTATACGGTTGCGGCTTTCACAGCGGCTTGAACCATATCGGAAACGGCAATGGTGCAACCGGCAGTCTGCAGGCTTTCCACGCCATAACCGTTATTCACCAGAGCGGCGATCTCAGTGGCGTTTTTACCGGCCAAAGCGGCATCAAAAGCGGCGGCCTGTTCATACCATTCCTTCACAACGTTATCTTTATTCAGATCTGCGCCATAGGCGGCCATTCCATAGTCGGCGCCCTTTTCTTTCTTGGTTTTCAAAGCGGCCTTCACATCGGAAGTTGCAACGCCTTTGGCATCAAACTCCACGCTGGCGGCAACGCAATCTGTTAAAGCGGCGGCAACCTTGCCATCCTTCACAGCGGCGGCGTTCACCGTTACTTCCACTTCGGCAGTGCCCACTTTTTCTTCGCTGAAATCATTGGTGGATTGAGCGGCAACAACGCCGATCTTCAAAGCGGCTTCTGCATCAGCGGCAGATTCAGCAGCATTGGCAACGGCCTTTTCCAAGGCGGCCACATAGGGAACCACAGCCATGGTGCAACCGGCGGTTTGAATATCTGCATTTGCATAGCCATCGGCAACCAAAGCCTTCACTTCATCCAAGGTTTTGCCCTTCACAGCATCCAGGAACACCGCCAACTGCTCGTTCCATTCCTTCACAACGCCGTCTTTATTCAGATCGGTGCCGTAGGCGGCCATTCCATAGTCGGTGCCCAATTCACCTTTGGTCTTCAGTACGTCGGCGGCAACAGCCTTGCCTTCAGAGGTGTAAACCAGATCAGCGCCCAGTTCATCCACAGCGGCAACAACGATCTTGCCATCAGCATCCAGCAAAACAGCGGCGGCGGTTACAGTCACAGCCGTTTTTCCGTTGGTTTCGCCATCTGCGTTGGTGGAATCGCCATAAGAGGCAGAAACGCCCAAGCCCATTTTCAACGGCCCGGCCTTTTTCTTTCCGCACCCGGAAAGTGCCACCAAGGAAACTAACATCATCAGGATCAGGATTGCGCTAAGAATTCTTTTCATCTTGAGGTTCTCCTTTATTTTTATTATAACAAATTTATTATGACATATAGAAACTCATTCGTCAATAGATTTATTATGCTTCTTCCATATGGGAATTATGCTTTTTTCAAATATTTCAATATCAAAGCACCGGCCAATCCCACTAAGATCCCGGCCATAGTGCCTGTCAGGGTGAGGATGATCATATAGTACCCGATCTCGGCGGTTTCTAAAACCAGCATCGCCACCAAAACCTGCCCCAGATTATGAAAAACCCCGCCGGCCAGGCTCACGCCCACCATCGAAAAACGGTCGATTTTTTTCAACAGCGCCATCACGCTCAAACTTAAAACGGCGCCGGCCAGACTATAGGCAAAGGTCATCACGTTGCCGAAAAGCAATGCCGCCGCAAAAAGCCGCACCAGCGAAACGGCCGCCGCCTCCTTCAGAGAGAACCGATAGAGCAGGAAAATCAGCATAATATTGGGCAAGCCCATTTTAATGCCCGGCACCGCCGCCCATAGGGGCGGAAGCAGGGCTTCCAGATAGGCCAAAATCAGCGTCACCGCCGTGCAAAGGCCTAAAAAAGCGATCTTTTTGGTTTTTTTCATGGCATTATACCACCAGATCCGGCCCATGGGCCGTTTTTTCGTTCACGATCTTAATCACCAATTCCCGGGGGAGGCAAACCACCGTTTCCCCCACCTTGGAAACCGGCCGATGGTGCACACAGATCTGATCCGGGCAATCGGCTTGCTGAATTTCCGCCGTTCCTTCCCGGATCACCAGAAGATGCGTTACCGTTCCATCGGTTTGGATCGGAATCTCTTGCTCTTCGGCCAAGGAATAGCGGGCGATTTCCCTGCCCTGCTGAATCACAGCCACAAAAGAGCCCTCCCGCCGGGTTGCAAAAAAGAGAATGGCAAAGACAGCAACCGCCGCCAAGATTCCGGCAATTAATAAAAGATCATTGCGGCGCCGGTTCACCGGCACCGCAGAAGATGTTCTTAAACTCATACTTTTTTCAAACATTGGGTGGGGCATCCTTCTATGCAAACGCCACAACCGTTACAAAGATCATAATCGATCACTGCCAGATTGTTTTCCACCTTAATGGCGCCCGTGGGGCAATTCTTTTCACATTTTTTACAGCCGATGCAGGCCTTGGAGCAAACTTTGCGGGCCACTGCGCCCTTATCCCGGTTACTGCAAAGAACGGCGGTATTTTCAAGATCGGGAATCAAAGAAATGATGCCCTTGGGGCAGGTTTTGGCGCAAAGGCCGCAACCGATGCAGGTTTTCCGATCGATGCGGGCAATGCCCTGCTCCATACAAATGGCATCCACCGGGCAAACGGCGGCGCAATC
>JAZNEH010000206.1:0-3791 GCA_045588515.1 Eubacteriales bacterium | reverse complement strand
GTCATAGATTCCTAAAAGGCATCTTTTCGTGGGTAGGATTTAATACCCATTATGTACCATATGTTGCAGAAGAAAGAAAAGCGGGAAAAACCTCTTGGTCTTTTTGGAAATTATGGAAATATGCCTTGGGCGGCATTATTTCTTTTTCCACATTGCCATTAAAGATTGCAACGTTTGTCGGAAGTATTTTTTCCGTGTTTTCACTTGTTTATATGGTGTGTGTTATTATTCAAAAATTGGCTTTTGGCATTTCTGTTCCCGGATATGCAACGCTTGTTGTTTTGATTTTACTGATTGGCGGTGTGCAACTTTTGTGTATCGGTGTTTTGGGAGAATATGTTTCCCGGATCTATATTCAGGGAAAACAACGGCCGATCTGCATTATTAAGGAATACAAAAGCAAGAAAACGAAGGAATCATAATTGATGCAAAGAATTTTCAAAAAAATCATCGATTTCTACAATCAAAATAAGTCGGTATTACTATATCTGATCTTTGGCGGCTTAACAACTTTTATCAGCATTTTTACATTCATTTTATTCAATGAGATTTTGAATATTAATGAACTCATTGCCAACGTATTCTCTTGGATTTTTGCAGTTTTATTTGCGTTTTTTACCAATAAAAACTGGGTTTTTCATTCAGATGCCGCCGGTAAACGTGCTTTTCAGGAAGGCGTTTCTTTCTTCGCCGGCCGATTATCCACCTTGGGCATCGAAGAAGTGATTATGTTGATTTTTGTAACTTGGTTGAATTTTAGTGGAACTGTTGTCAAGGTAGCCGCCCAAGTTGTTGTTTTGGTTTTGAACTATTTGATTTCTAAATTTTTGGTGTTCAGAGGTAAAAGTGAATGAATAAAACAATCGGCAGTAAAAAAATCGGCTTGATACTATTTTGCATTATATTCGTTCTAATTTTTGTATGCAATTGTTTCACTGATCTGATCAGCGATGATTTCAATTATATGTTTAATTTCAAAAACGGCGAAAGGATCACGAACTTTTTTCAGATTTTTGGATCTTTAAAAGGCCATTCATTATCAATGAATGGCCGGTTGACAGCCCACTTCTTCGCGCAGACTGTTTTACTGATGCCGAAGTGGATTTTTAATTTAATTAATTCATTGATATTCACACTGTTGGTTTTTTTGATTGAAAAAATCGCTGATGTTAAAAATAAAAGAAATTATTTCCTGATCGGCGGGATTTTTTGCGCCATTTGGATTTTGTCGCCCGCCTTCGGCCAAGCTTTTTTGTGGCTGGATGGTTCTTGCAATTATTTATGGTCGTATTTCTGGGGCGCTTTATTTATACTTCCGTTTGCGGAGCACTTCGCTAAAAAGAAAAAGATCGGGAACATTTTTCTTAAATGCTTGTTTTTGCTGGTTTCTTTTATTGCAGGTTCTTATTCTGAAAATACTTCTGCAGCCTTTATTTGTGCGGCAGTTTTAATCCTTTTATCTAACGGACTGTATTTTAAGACTAAACCGTATCTATATGAGATTTTCAGCGTTATAATTGCGTTTGCCGGCTATATAACAATTTACTTGGCCCCGGCGCAATGGAAAAGCAAATCTGCCGAATTTTCATGGCATAGTCTGAGAGATAACTTCATTGATGCTTTGAATATGTATAAAAAGTTTGCACTTGTGCTGTTCGTTTTTGTGATCGCATTTGTAATCGCCTGTTTTTTGAAAGTACATCTAAAAAAATTGATCCTTTCATTGATTTTTTTGATGAGCTCCCTTGTGGCGAATTTTATGATGATATTTGCGGTATATTATGAAGAGCGAAGCGCTGTTTCATCTTTGATTTTGCTTTTGATTGCTTCTACTATTCTTTTATCCGAACTTTATCAAACAAAATACAAAACCGCTATTGTGGCTATTGTTGCCGTTTTGGCTGTTTCAATGTGTTACCACTATTGCGTTGGTTTGAATGATATTTATGATACCCACAGAATGATCACCGCAAACGAAGAAATCATTTATGAAAGTAAAGCAAAGGGTGATCTTGACGTGGAATTGAAAAATCTTATTCCCGAAACAAAATATAGCCCCG
This sequence comes from Eubacteriales bacterium, assembly GCA_045588515.1. Lineage (GTDB taxonomy): Bacteria > Bacillota > Clostridia > Oscillospirales > QAKW01 > QAKW01. Next base: position 1,731 of record JAZNEH010000206.1, on the reverse strand, counting down.
CTTATGGAGTGAAGTATCTCGGAACGAAGGTTGCAGAAGATTGGCCGAATGTTCGGATGGCTGAGTATTATGGACTGAATTCATTGATTGGCTATTAAGAACAGAGCGAATTGAACGAAGAGAGGAGGATTCCCGATGGCCCGATTTAAATTACATTCAAAATTTAAACCAACCGGCGATCAGCCTGAAGCGATTGCCAAAATAACGGAGGGGATCCGCTCCGGAATGAAGGAACAGGTTTTGCTGGGGGTTACCGGCTCTGGTAAAACATTTACTATGGCGAACGTGATCGCAAATGTTAATAAACCGACCCTTGTTCTTGCTCACAATAAAACCTTGGCCGCACAGCTATGTACTGAGTTTAAAGAATTTTTTCCTGAAAATGCGGTAGAGTATTTCGTATCCTACTATGATTACTATCAGCCAGAAGCCTATATTCCTTCTTCTGATACCTATATTGAAAAAGATGCATCCATCAATGATGAAATTGATAAACTGCGCCATAGTGCCACTTTTTCTCTTTTGGAACGCAAGGATGTGATCGTTGTTTCGTCGGTTTCCTGCATTTATGGTTTGGGAGAACCGGATGAATATAAAAACTTGATGCTTTCATTGCGTCCCGGAATGATCAAAGATCGGGATGATGTGATCGAGCATCTGGTAAGTATTCAATATGAACGGAACGATTTTGATTTTACCCGAAATAAATTCCGGGTTCGGGGCGATGTGTTGGAAATATTTCCGGCGGCATCTTCCGATGTCATTGTTCGGGTTGAATTCTTCGGCGATGAAATTGATCGGATTTCGGAGATCGATCACCTGACAGGGGAGTATATCCGGGATTTGAGCCATGTGGCGATTTACCCCGCATCCCATTATGTAATCGGGGATGAAAAGCGAGAAATCGCTCTGAAAGAAATTGAAAAAGAGCTGGAAGAACGGGTGAATTATTTTACCCAAAATGGAAAATTAATTGAGGCGCAACGGATTGAACAGCGCACTAAATATGATTTAGAAATGCTCCGTGAGATCGGTTTTTGTAATGGGATAGAGAATTACTCTCGTATTCTTGGCGGCCGTGCGCCCGGAAGCCCGCCTTCTACACTATTGGACTTTTTTGGGGATGATTTTCTTTTGATCGTGGATGAATCCCATGTGACGTTGCCCCAGGTGCGGGGAATGTACGGAGGCGACCGTTCCCGAAAAGATATGCTGGTGGAATATGGATTTCGTCTGCCTTCTGCCTATGATAACCGACCGCTGAATTTTAACGAATTTACTTCCCGGTTAAATCAGGTTCTTTACGTGAGTGCAACTCCTGCCGCCTATGAGCAGGAACGTGCTGAACAAATAGCAGAGCAAATTATCCGGCCTACCGGCCTTTTAGATCCGGAAATTTCCGTTCGCCCAATTGAAGGACAGATGGATGATCTGTTACAGGAAATTCATTCCTGCGTGGAAAAGAAGACCAGAGTGCTCGTGACGACCCTCACAAAGCGAATGGCAGAGGATCTCACGGAATATTTAGAAAGTATGGGCGTAAAGGTGAAATACTTGCACCACGACGTTAAGAATGTAGAGCGAATGGAACTGGTGAGAGATCTTCGCTTGGGTGTTTTTGATGTTTTGGTGGGGATCAATCTGTTGCGTGAAGGTCTTGATATTCCGGAAGTTTCTTTGGTTGCCATCCTAGATGCAGATAAAGAGGGCTTTTTGCGAAGCGAAAGTGCC
>JAZNEH010000205.1:0-1700 GCA_045588515.1 Eubacteriales bacterium | reverse complement strand
AAACAGAATGCATTTACCGTGTTAAACTTCAGACCTATGAGGAGGCTCGCCTCCTCATAGGTGAATTTATCCATTTCTACAATCATCAGCGTATCCAATTAAAAACAAAACTGACACCACTCGAAAAGCGATGTCAGTTCGATGCTTAAAATTAAATATTAACTACCATAGGGGCTTTTTTGTACTGTCCGCACAAATTGGGGCAGTCCACAAGTTCCTCGTCCTCTTTTTTATTTCCGCGGAAAAGAATGATAGGTCTTTACTTCCGGCGTCACATTGCGATAGCGCATCAGTTCGCTAACCGTAACAAATTGATAACCCTGCTTTGCCAATTCATCAATCGCCATTTCCAAACCGTCGTAGGTGGATTGATAGATTTCGTGCATCAAGATAATTTCGCCGTCACCGGCGCCCTTCAAGATCTCGTTTTTCACCGATTGCGCATTGCGGCTGCGCCAGTCTTCCGTGTCCACACTCCAGTTGATCTGCGGGCGGGCCATCACGTTCAGTACCGTGGAATTGGCGTTGCCATAGGGCGCCCGCAATAGATCCGGCTTCTTGCCAATCACCTCCTGAATGGCGTGATCTGCATCCTCAACTTCTTTCCGAATGCTGTCAACAGAAAGAATGTTCAGATTCTTATGGCGCATGGTGTGGCTCCCGATCTCGTTACCCATCTCGTAAAGATACTTCAACTCCTCAGGGAAGTTCACCACGTTGGTCCCCACCACAAAGAAAGTGGCGTGACCGCCGTAGCGGGCGAAAAGATCCGCAAATTTTTTGGATAATTTCCCCGGCCCGTCGTCGAAGGTCAGCGCAATCATCGGTTTATCGGGATCGATCAGCCCGGCCCGCTGAATTTCTTCCACACCGAAGGTTTCAGTACTTTCGGCCCAGATCAGATCCAATTGCCCATCGGCCAACTTGAAATCTTCCAGTTCTTCTAACGCTTTCCCGCTGCTCCGCAGCATCAATTCCAGCTTCTTCTCGGTATCTTCACCCAATAACGCATTGAGCCCCATTTCCGCTCCGCTTTCGTCTAAATAAAAATGTGCCTCTTTCCGGGTAACTAACTCCCCGGTGCCGTCGGTTTGATACCGGCCTAATTCATAGAAAAGCTCAATGGCGGTGTAGCCTTCCTGCTGGGCGGCCGTGTAGTCCACCACCAGCCGGGGGATCCGCCGTTGCTCTTTCTCCTTGCCGGCCTCGGCCTCCGCCGCCGCTTCATAAGCAGTTTTCCCTTCTTGAATAAAAGCATCGATCAAACGGTCCGTGGCCTTGTTCTTGGTTTCCGGCCAGGCCAGATAAACGCACCCATCCTTTTTGGTGTAGGTATCTTGCTTGGTTTTCCAAACCTCTTTCCCATGGCTGAAAACATAGGGATGCTTTTTCATCAGTTTTTTCTCCGGCGCCGTATTCCCAAAAGCAACCGCAATGATAATTCCTAAAGCGACCACCGCCCCAATGGCGATGATACTGCTGATTAATCGTTTCATCTTTTCACTCCTCATTTTCATTACTACTATTATATATGGTATTCCATTCGGTTTCAATGGAGATTTTAAAAATTTTATTTCAAAAACCATTGACAAACGCCCATCTCTTTGCTATAATAAGCAAGCGTTCCAAATAAATGGGGGTATAGCTCAGCTGGGAGAGCGCTTGAATGGCATTCAAGAGGTCAGCGGTTCGATCCCGCT
>JAZNEH010000204.1:0-13469 GCA_045588515.1 Eubacteriales bacterium | reverse complement strand
CGAGCCAAAACATAACGGTTTTCTCCGCTTTGACGTGCCATTTCGTGAATTAAAGGAATTCCCTTGGATTCGGCAGTAATCATCACATCGTGTTCCGGAATCTTTTTCAGCAATTCCCGAGCGCAAGCCTCTGTTAATTCAACATCGCCAAAAATAACGAATGCTGCAATATCCAAATGTTCATTCACCGGGCAAATCGGCAGATCCCGCTCTAATCCGACAACTTTTAATTTGTATGTATTCATATTATTTACCACCCCTCAAGAGAAATTCGGAGAAAGTTGTTCTCCACCCAAAAGATGAAAATGCAAATGGAATACACTTTGTCCGCCATATTCATTGCAGTTACTCACCACGCGGAACCCTTTCTCCAAGCCTAAATCTTTCGCCAAAATGGCAATCACTTCAAAAATATGGGAAATAATAGCACTATTGCTCTCATTGATTTCAGAAACATTTGCAATATGCGTTTTAGGAATTACCAAAAGATGTACTTTCGCCATCGGGTTCAGATCATAAAAAGCCAATGCCTGATCGTCTTCATACACCTTTTTGCAAGGAATATCTCCGTTAGCAATTTTACAAAAAATACAATCACTCATCTCAAAGGCCTCATTTCATCATTTCTTCAACAAACGCAACAACCTGGCTCATCGCTTCGCTCGATTTGGAGGGATCCCCCATACCGGCCATTGCGCTATCAGGCTTACCGCCACCTTTTCCGCCGGTTACTCCGGCCACCATACCTACCAATTTTCCGGCAGATACACCCTTGGCAATTGCGTCCTTGCCACAAACGGCGAAGAAATTGCCCTTTGCGCCGCATCGGTTAGCAAAAACAGCAACAAAATCAGTATTGTTCGCTTTCAGGTCATCCCCCAGTTCCCGCAGAGTCTTTACATCACCATTGGTAAATTCAGCCGTTACAATACGAATTCCATCAACAACAACCGCATTTTCAAACATAGAGCCGGATTGTTGCTCTGCCAGTTTTTTATTGGCGGCGGCCAGTTCGTTATTCAGTTTTTTCACTTCTTCCATCATAGAAGTGCATTTAGCCACCAAATTGGAGCTATTACACTTCAAAACAGAAGCCGCTTGGTTCATTTCATTATTATATTCATTCAGCAGTTCCAGAACGCCGGCACCGGTAACGGCTTCGATTCGGCGCACGCCGGAAGCAACACCGTTTTCGGCAATAATCTTGAAAAGACCCATTTTCCCGGTATTCTGCACATGGGTTCCGCCGCAAAGTTCAATAGAAACATCGGGAACTTCAACAACACGTACACGATCGCCATATTTTTCGCCAAACAGGGCCATTGCGCCTTTAGCACGTGCTTCTTCGATTCCGGTTTCATAATTCAATACTTCGATTCCAGCCATAATTTCACGGTTCACTCTCAGTTCAACCGCTTTCAGTTCTTCGGCAGTGAGCGCAGAAAAATGAGTAAAATCAAACCGAACTGCTTTTTCGTTTACCAACTGGCCAGCCTGTTCAACGTGTTTTCCCAATACATCACGCAAAGCCGCCTGCAATAAGTGAGCGGCAGTATGATTGCGGCGGATCGCATTTCGCCGCTCCACATCAATTTCAGCAGAAACAGAATCGCCACAGCTAAGTGTGCCGCTCTTCAATTTACCGAAATGCATAAAAATGCCGCTGGCATTTTTAGTGGTATTCTCAACGAAAAATTCTGCGCCATCGCTTGCAATCAAGCCACTATCGCCCACTTGACCGCCGCCTTCCGCATAAAAGGCAGTTTGGTCCAGAACCAAAATAGCCTTTTCGCCTTCCAGAACAGTTTCCGCAACGGCTCCATCCTTTACAATCGCAACGATTTTTGCTTGAACTTGATCCAGTCTATAACCGGAAAATTCCGTTGCCGCAACGCCATCCAAGGAAACACCATCGCTCTTCCAAGATTCAGCGTCGCCTGCTTTTCTCGCCGAACGAGCCAGTTCACGCTGCTCCTGCATCAAACGATTAAAGCCTTCTTCATCAACACGCATTCCCTTTTCTTCCAAAATATCTTTGGTAAGATCCAGAGGGAATCCATAGGTATCATAAAGTTTAAAGGCATCTGCACCTGAAAGAATCCCACCTTCGGACGTGAATGCTTCCAAAATAGCCAGCCCTTGATCGATGGTTTTAGCAAAAGAATCTTCCTCATAAGAGATCACCTTTTTAATCAGGCTTTCCTTTTCCAGAAGTTCGGGATAACCATCCTTATTCTCCGCAATCACAACATCGCAAATAGTCGGCAAAAACGCCTCTTTGATTCCCAAAAGTTTGCCGTGGCGGGCGGCACGACGAATCAGCCGACGCAACACATATCCACGGCCCTCGTTAGAGGGAATAATCCCATCGCAAATCATAAAGGTTGCCGCCCGAGCATGATCGGTAATTGCACGGATCGAAATATCCTTTTTGGCATCTGAGCCATAAGTCACCCCAGCAATTGAGCAAACTTTATCCAGAATATTCCGGATGGTATCCACTTCAAACATATTATCAACACCTTGAATCACGCAAGCCAACCGCTCCAGACCCATACCGGTATCGATATTTTTATTTTCCAATTCAGTGTAGGTACCATCGCCCATATTATTGAATTGGGAGAAAACGTTATTCCATATCTCCATATAACGGTCGCAATCGCATCCGGGTTTACAATCAGGAGAACCACAACCATATTTTTCGCCACGGTCAAAATAAATCTCGCTACAAGGACCGCAAGGGCCGGTTCCGTGTTCCCAAAAGTTATCCGCTTTGCCCAACCGAACAATATGCTCTTCGGGAACACCGATCTGATCCCGCCAAATAGCATAGGCTTCATCATCACTTTCATAAATGGAAGGCCAGAGAAGATTTTCAGGAATCCCCATTACTTCTGTTAAAAATTCCCAAGCCCAAGCGATGGCTTGCTCTTTGAAATAATCACCAAAAGAGAAGTTCCCCAGCATTTCAAAATAGGTTCCGTGGCGGGCAGTATGCCCCACCCGCTCCAAATCCGGGGTACGAATACATTTTTGGCAAGTGGTAACCCGCTTGCTGGGGGGCGTTACTTCGCCGGTAAAGAACTTTTTCATAGGAGCCATACCGGAATTGATCAGCAACAAAGACTTATCGTTATTCGGAACCAATGAAAAACTATTTAACCGCAAATGATCTTTCGATTCAAAAAAAGAAAGATACTTCTCACGAATTTCATTCAAGCCCATATACTTCATCATACATTCTCTCCTTAAAATATAAAAGCACCCCTGAACAATAAGGGACGGAATGTTCCGCGGTACCACCCTAATTGCACAAAAGTGCCACTCTTTCATAGCCGTTAACGCTGACTAAACGGCATCACTCCAAGAAACAGCCGCCGCATCTTCCCCTTGCGTAAAAAGCTCTCACCCTCGCTTTTTTCTCTGTTAATGCAAGCAAAAAATACGGGATTTCCTATCTTCATCATGCTATTTTAGTATATCATATATTTTTATACTGTCAAGCCGTTTTCTGCCATAAAATTGCAGATTTCACGAAACACCGGCGCACAGGTTTTGCCACCGGAAACTCCGTTTTCTGCAAAAACCGTTATCACATACTGCGGGTTCTCGGCCGGATAAAAGCCGGTAAAATAAACATCCAGCGATTCCTTTCCGTCTGTATAGATTCCCGTTTGTCCACTGGCCGTTTTTCCTCCGGCGCCGCCCACCTCCGGTTTTGCCTCCTGCCCGGTTCCACTTTCAACAGTATAAACACATAATTCCTTTAATTTCGCTGCACACCATTCTGATAAGATGCGCCGCTCTGTATCTACCACTTCTTCCTTTTTGATCTTTCCATTGATATATAATCCGTTATACAATTGAATCTCCGGTAAAATTCCCCCATTCGCAATTGCCGCCGTCATCCTAGCAATTTGCAGAGGTGAAGCCGTTAACTCCCCTTGCCCGATACTGAGGTTTGCCAAAGACATTCGATCTGTATAATCCGGGATATTACCCGGAGCCGCAGCTAGAGAGCCCAAAATAGGAATCGGCTCACCAAAACCGAATCTTCGGGCCATTTCTTCTATACAATTTTCTCCCAACATTTGGCCCAATGCAATAAAATAAGAGTTGCAAGATTGGGCAAAGGCCTCCTTTAACCCAATGATCCCATGGCCGCTTTGCTGATGGCAGGAAAAATGATGATCCCCAATTAAAACTCCACCTTCGCAGTGATAAGAGAAATCTTCCATTTTTTGCTCGATTGCACAAGCGGCAACAACGATTTTAAAAACGGAGCCCACTGTTTTAGCCGAAAAAGCCCGGTTGATCAACTCTCCGTTTTCTGAATCCAGATAGGATGCAATACCTTCCTCCTCGTAGCCGGGGCGTGAGGTAATTGCTTTTATTTCGCCATTCTTGCAGTCTAAAACAACCGCCGCCCCGATATCAACCCAATTTTCCATGCTCTTTTCCAGTTTCAAGCACAATTCTTTGTTGAGAGAAAGAACCACTCCGTTTTGCGTTCGGTCTTCTTTTTGAACTTGCATCTCCATTCCCGGCATCACGCCCTTTATAGCATCGGAAGAATAAACCATTGATACTTTTGTTGCATATAACCCCAAAAGCGCATCAAACTCTTTTTCCACACCAGATAGGCCAACTTCTCCTGCAGAATCCAAATATCCCAGTAAATGCGGCGCAACACCGCTATAACGGGATTCTCCTTCCACAATAATAACGCCCGGCAAATCGAACATTTCATTTTCCAATTTCAGAACAAACGGCGTTTCCTGTTTGAGCTTATCCTCCACTAAATCCGGGTCTGCTCCGGTTCCGGCCAACAGTTCCTTTAAATTTTCTTTTTGAAACTCTCTCGGATTTACCACCGCATAACGAGCAGATTGACCGCCGGCAATGGGGATCAAGTTCTCATCATAAATGAACCCCTTTGTGCGATACAATATCATTTCCCGCGTTCGGTTTTGCACCGTTTCCGCCGCCGTTTTTGCATCATATCCAACCGCAAGGCAAAACAGACGAATCAGCAAAATAGCAATCGTTATTAAAAAAATACCATAAAAAAATCCAGTACGCTTTGTCATATATTATCACCCATTGATAGTATAGACAGTTTCCTGATAATTCCTCATTGACTTTCAATATAAAAAGTATTAAAATATAAAAGAACATTTGTTCTTTTATGAGGGGTAAACAGCGTGGAACATATTATTTTACATTCAGATCTCAATAATTTTTTTGCTTCGGTGGAAGCGGTTAAAAACCCTTTTTTACGTGGAAAAAGTTTTGCCGTTGCCGGGGATCCCCATAAGCGTCACGGAATTATTTTGGCCAAAAGTCAAGAGGCAAAAAAACACGGGGTTTCCACCGGTGAACCCATTTGGCAAGCCAAACAAAAATGCCCTCAATTACTGTTGGTTCCACCGGATATGGTGGCCTACCACCGTTATTCCGAATTAGTGCACCGCATCTACCGTCAATACACTGATGAGATTGAAAGTTTCGGCATCGACGAAGCCTGGCTGGATGTTACTCATAGCCAACGGCTCTTTGGCAATGGCGTTGCTATTGCCGAAACCATCAAACAGCATATCAAAAATGAATTGGGCCTAACCGTTTCGATTGGCGTTTCCTTTAATAAAATCTTCGCCAAACTCGGCAGTGATTTAAAAAAGCCGGATGCCGTCACTTTAATTTCCAGAGAGAATTTCAAACAAACCGTGTATCCGTTGCCCATTTCCGATCTGCTTTTTGTTGGGAGATCCACGAAAGAAAAATTAGCAAGATATGGCATTTACACGATCGGGCATTTATCCGCCGCTGATCCGTTATTTTTAAAAAAGTTATTGGGAATAAATGGAATCCTTCTCCATGAATATGCCCTTGGAAATTGTTCAGATCCGGGGATTTTTATCCAAACACCGCCTGTAAAATCCGTTGGCAATTCCGTTACGCCCCCGCAAGATCTTTGTTCATATTCAGAAGTATGGATCCAACTCCTGATGCTTGCAGAATATATTGGAGCCAGAATGAGAAAAAAAGGATTTTCAGGTTCCGTTATAACAGTCTATATCCGCAATAATAAATTGATTTCCATCACCCGCCAGCGTCAACTCCCTCTTCCTACCAACACTGCCATGGAAATTGCAAAAGTAGCCTTTTCGCTTTTTTGCGAAAACTATGATCTTTCTGTTCCGATCCGTAGCATTGGCATTTCTGTTGGTAAATTACAAATTGATAATGGACATATTCAATTATCTTTTTTGGATCAAGGCCATCAACGGGTGCGAGAACAGCAATTGAACGCCGCAATGGATCACCTGCGAACTCATTACGGGTTCAATTGTGTAACCCGAGCCAGATGCCTTCGCAAACGATTAAAAAACTATACCGTAACCAACGATCCTTCAGTTCCCGATACACTTTGCACACTTCCCGGATGCCATATATAAATCCCCGAATGCTTAATGCATCCGGGGATTTATCATTCATTATTGATTTGTTCCGCATAGCGAACAGTTTCCATCGCATCAGCCGCATAATAATCTGCGCCTATCAAGCGGGCATATTCCGCCGTTAAAACAGCACCGCCCACGATCACCTTACACCATGGTGCCTGCTTCCGTACCAACGCTATGGTTTCTTCCATCGCCGGAACAGTGGTTGTCATTAAAGCGCTCAATCCCAAGAGCGGCGCATTCAAACGAACCACTTCTTCAACGATTTTTTCGCAAGGAACATCCTTGCCCAGATCAGAAACCAAAAAGCCATAATTTTCCAATAAAAGTTTCACAATATTCTTTCCAATATCGTGAATATCTCCTTTTACAGTAGCCATCACAACCGGGCACTTAGGCTCAGATTGTTTCTTTTGCTCTTGCATCAGCAATTTGATTTTTTCAAAGGCACCTTTTGCCGCTTCAGCACTCATCAGTAACTGGGGTAAATAAACGGTTTTTTCTTCGAATCCTTTTCCAACTTGATCCAACGCAGGAATGATCTCATTCTGAACGATCCATAAAGGTTCTTGATCTTTTAACAGTTCCTCTGTAAGTGAAATTGACTGTTCTTTCATCCCTTTAATCACTGCATTTTGCAACGGAGAATTGCCCTCAATTCGGGCAGTCGCCGCCACTGAAACAGCAGCACTTTCCTCAGAATAAGAGGCTGAAAAGGTGATATAATCTGCACAATTTTCATCCAAATTATGCAAAGCGCGGTAACCATAATAGGTTTTCAACATTTCGCCGGAATCCGGATTCATAATAGCCGCAGAAAGCCCATTCTCTAAAGCAGAAGCAAAAAAGCAACTGTTTATAACATTCCGATTGGGAAGACCGAAAGACACATTAGAAACGCCAAGAGAAGTATGGCATCCCAAACGACAGCGAATTTCCTTCAAAGTTTTTAAGGTAACTAAAGCCGCCGATGTATCTGCACTGATTGTTAAAGCAAGCGGATCGAAAATGATATCTTTTTGAGCAATTCCGTATTCGGCCGCCACGTTCAAAATCTTTTTCGCAATCGAAATCCGCCCTTCAACTGTAGAGGGAATTCCATTTTCATCTAAAGTTAACGCCACCAGCAAGCCGCCGTATTTTTTCACCAACGGAAAAATAGCTCGCATACTTTCTTCTTTACCATTCACCGAATTAACCATTGGTTTCCCGTTATAACGCCGCAATGCGACCTCCATCGCTTCGGAATCACTGGTATCAATTTGCAACGGCAGATCAATGACCGCTTGCAATTCACTCACCACTTTTTCCAGTAAAACGGGTTCATCGATCTCCGGCAACCCAACGTTTACATCCAAAATATGAGCGCCTTTTTCCTGTTGACGAAAACCTTCGTTTAAAATATAATCAATATCATTTTCAGCCAACGCTTGTTTAAATCGTTTTTTTCCGGTTGGATTAATCCGCTCGCCAATCAAAATCGGCTCTTTTCCAAAGAAAACAGCGTGGGTATAGGAAGAAACGACCGTTAATTTTTTATCTTTCAAAGGCTTCGGTTCCAATTGGCCGGAACTCGCTGTTAAAGCCTGAATATAAGCCGGCGTAGTTCCGCAACATCCACCTGCAATCCGAATACCCTTTTGAATTTGAGCAGTAATATCTTCTGCAAATTCATCCGGCGAAACGTCAAAAACGGTTTTTCCATTCAAAATTTTAGGCAGGCCTGCATTAGGTTTCAAAACAACAGGAACCGAGGCATAGCGTAGCAACTCATCCATAACGGGTTCCAATTGACGAGGACCCAAAGAGCAATTGGCGCCAAGAGCATCCACGCCCATCCCTTCCAGCATCGCAACCATAGCCGCCGGAGAAGCGCCGGTCATTAATTTCCCATCTTCTCCATAGGCGTTGCAAACAATCACCGGCAGAGAAGAGTGCTCCTTTGCAGCCAAAAGTGCCGCTTTCGTTTCATAACTATCGTTCATGGTTTCGATCAAAATAAGATCCACGCCACTCGCAACGCCGCACTTGACGGTTTCCGAAAAGATTGCCACAGCCTCCTCAAAATCAAGATCACCATAAGGTTTCAGCAGTTTCCCGGTGGGGCCGATATCCAATGCGACAAATTTCTCTTGATTTCCCGCACTGGTTTCCTGGGCAATCTTGGCATTTTCCACCGCCGCTTTCACGATTTTCTTTAATTCATCAGGCGAAAATTTCAAAGAATTTGCGCCAAAAGTATTGGTATTCACCACATTGCTTCCGGCTTCAAAATAATTCCGATGGATTTTTTGAACCTCTTCAGGATGAGATAAATTCCAGCATTCCGGATATTCCCCGGGTTCTAAACCGGCCTCTTGCAAAAGCGTTCCGAATCCGCCGTCTAAATAAACAATATGATTTTTTAAATATTCTCTAAAAATCATTTAAAAACTCCCGTTATTTTCCCAGAATATCCGATAGATTATCCCAAATTTTCCGAGCCACGTCCGGCTTATTCATTGAATAAACATGTACGTTTGTTATATTATTAGCAAAAAGATCAATAATTTGATCCGTTGCATATGCAATGCCCGCCTGTTTCATAGCATCGGGATCCGAACCGAATTTATCTACTAAACTTTTAAAGCGTTGAGGCATATGCGAGCCGGAAAGTTGGATCGCTCTAGCCACCTGATTGGCATTTGTAATGGGCATAATTCCAGCAATGATAGGAACGGTTATTCCCGCTTCCCGGATTTTATACATAAAATTATACAGTAAATTATTATCAAAGAACATTTGGGTCGTTAAAAAATCACACCCCGCCTCCACTTTCTCTTTTAAAAAGTGGATATCTTCTTTTTGGTTTACACTCTCTGGATGAATTTCCGGGTAGCAAGCTCCTCCAATGCAAAAATCCGCACCGCTCTGTTTCAATTCCCGCACCAAATCAATGGCGTGGCAATAATCCCAGCGGCTCCGATCTGCATTTGCCATTTCAGCAGGGATATCCCCTCTTAAGGCCATTACATTTTTAATTCCCGCCGCCTTCAGTTCCTCGATTTTCCGATGAACCAATTCACGGCTGGAAGATACACAAGTTAAATGAGCCAATGTGGAAACCCCATAAGTTTTCTTGATGTTTTTTGCAATTTCCAACGTATATTGGCTGGTTCCGCCGCCGGCCCCGTAGGTAACACTCATAAAAGACGGATGCAATTTTGCAATTTCCTCGGTTGCCACTTTAACACTTTCAAAAGTCGTATCTGTTTTAGGCGGAAAAACCTCGAAAGAAAGGGAAAGTTTATCATCTTTTAAGCAATCAGTTAATTTCATTGATTTTCCTCTAATTGGACATCCAATTTGGTGATGCTCTTCACATCATATGGAGTAGATTGATATACAAAATAGTTCAACCAGTTTGAATAAAGCAAGTTTGCACCGCTCCGCCAACTGCAAATGGGAGGTTGCGTATCATCATCATTCGGATAATAATTTTCGGGCACGTGAATCGGCAATCCCGCATCCCTATCCCGTTTGTATTCCGCCTCTAAAGTTCCGGCATCGTATTCAGAGTGGCCGGTTATAAAAATCTGGCGGCCACCGTTGGTGGAAACCGCATAAACGCCGGCCTTTTCGCTCTCGGCCAGAATCTTAAGGCCGGGAACTTTGACAATCTCCTCCCGATAAACCGTTGTGTGACGAGAGTGAGGCACCATAAAAACATCATCAAATCCGCGGAATAAAATTGAGCCTTTATGGGTCACTTTATGGTGGAATACGCCGAAAAGTTTTTCCTCCAGAGGAGCCTTATTAATCCCATAATGATAATAAAGTGCCGCTTGGGCCGCCCAGCAAATATGGAAAGTGCTGTAAACATGGGTCTTTGTCCATTCCATAATCTCACAAAGTTCATCCCAGTATTCCACCTCTTCAAAAGGCATCTGTTCCACCGGTGCCCCGGTAATAATCATTCCATCAAAAAATTCATCTTTTACGTCGCCGAAATTTTTATAAAACGCCAGCATATGTTCTTTGGCAGTATTTTTAGGAACTCGGCCAGTTACTGCCAATAATTCCATTTCAATTTGCAATGGCGTGTTTCCCAAAAGACGAGCCAGTTGTGTTTCAGTAACAATCTTTGTAGGCATCAGATTCAAAATCAAAATACGCAACGGGCGAATATCTTGGCTCATTGCCCTTTGTTCGTTAATAACAAAAATATTTTCTTGCTGCAACACGCTGGATGCAGGCAGATCGCTTGGAATTTTAATTGGCATAATGCTACCCTTTCTTAAACGCAAAACAAAATTTTACATATTTTATATAGAATTATAAAGCCCAGTTAAACAGGTGTCAATAAAAAATCGGGAAAATGGCCTTCATTTCCCCGATTTTGTTTTCAATCATTCTTGCAAATGCTCTTCCGTTCGTTCAATATCACGATCCATACAAGAAAAACGTTTTTCGAACTCATCTAAAGACTTAGCGGCAACCGCTAATTTATCTGCTGCCTCTGCTTTTGCATTCAACAAATTACTCTTCAAAAGTTCATAATCGGATTGAAGCAAACGGAACCGTTGCTCGGCATCTTCTTGCACCTTTCTGGCTTTTGCATTTGCCTCTTCGATAATCGCCGCCGCATCATTTTTGGCTTTAATCATTAATTCCGCCAAAACTTCCCGGTTATTATCATATAGTTGCGCTCTTCGGCGCAGTTCAGCAATTTCTTCCGCTTGATTTTTAGCCCGATTATTCAATTCGGTGCGAACAGCATCTTCATATTTATTGCGCACTTCTTCCTCGATCATTGCACGCAGTTCCTTTTCCAATTGAGGGCGCAGAATCTGCTCAACTTCGGCGCGGATCTTCTCGGTTAAGCCGGGCACCAATTCATCCCGGATCTCTTCCCGCAGATGCTCTTCATTTTGCTGTTTTTCAGCATCAGATTCTTCTTTTTCCCGACATTCTGCTTCCAGTTGATCGATCTGACTTCTGGCTGAATCCAGTTCAGTTTGCAGCTGTTGAGATTGATTGTTCAACAATTCAATATAAGCAACTACTTCTTCTTTATTATATCCTTTAAAGGAAGTCTTGAAAATTTCGGAATTAGACACAAAAAATTCCCCCATTTATAATTTATGTTGATATCTTAACACATTTAAATCAAAAAAGCAACATTTTCCGCTCAGAACAGAAAAAAACATAAAAAAGACTTGCTTTTTCAAAAAAGAAATAGTATAATACCAAATTGTAAATGCGCCCGTAGCGCAGTTGGATAGCGCGTTAGACTCCGACTCTAAAGGCCGCTGGTTCGAATCCAGTCGGGCGTACCAAAAATAAGACAGTCATTTGCCCGTTGTTCTTAACGGAGTAAATGGTGCGGTATGTAACCGGAAGGCATAATGCCTTCCGGTTACTGCTGTTTTTAGGCATTTAATGCTGCCATTTGCAGTTCCATCGGTATCACCGCTATTGTGGATACTGCCGTTTCGGAGGTCGTACGCGGCTTTGGTTGGAAGGTGTAATGGATTTCAACGTAGTTTCCGCATTTGCGTGAGAATTTCTCCGCTTTCTCATATACGTCGATTCGGAGGACAAATGCCCGAAGGATTTTCGGTGTCAGCTTATCCATATCCACAATTTCCTTTGCGTTCGCAATGAACTCTCTAACGCAAATATTTCGCATATCCATTTCGGCAATTCTTGCCGTGATACTTTCAAGCTCTTGCTTGATTTCCGTCTGCTCCAACTCGTATCCGCACGCCAGCTCATCGTACCGTTCGGGAGTGATGCGACCAACCACTCTATCCTCATACAGACAGCGGATAATTTTATCGATCTCCTTGACACGACTCTCCAAGCTTTTACGCTGCCGTTCTGCCATAGCGTAGAATTTCTTTGCTTCGGCTTCACCGTTTTCGGTTGCCATCGCATAAAATTCTTCGGGGTTCTCTCTTGCAAAGGCAGTCATTTTCTGTACTCTGCCAAGCACGATTTCGTCGAGCACCTGCTCTCGTATATAGTGTGCCGTGCAATGAGTACCGCCCTTGGTCTGATATCCGCCGCATTGAAAGAAGTTCTTTTCAGGAGCGAGAGACTTACATCTGTGCAGATACAGCTTTTGACCGCATTCACCGCAGAAGAGGAATCCTGCATACTTGTCCATCTCGCCTTGCTGATCGGGTCGCTTACGACCTTCGAAGTGCTTTTGCACCGCATCGAATAATCCTCGGCTAACGATGGCTTCGTGCGTATTCTCGAACACCATAATGTTTTCTGCATCATTCTTTATGCGTTTCTTCAGCTTATTCGATTTCGAATAAGTTCTAAAGTTTACGGTGTCACCGCAATACTCCTGATTTGCCAACATCCCACGCACAGTTGTTTGTGTCCATCGGAATGGATTGTTAAGGTCGGGATGCCCTGACCGATTGCCTGTACGCTTAAAAGCATATACGCTCGGACTCATAATCTGCTCTTTTTCAAGAGTGGCGCAGATCTTACGGATTCCGGTGCCGCCTGCGTACAGTTCAAATATCCTTTTTACCACGGGTGCGGTTTCGGGATTAATGATGAGATACGGGTGTTCCTTTTGATTGCCCTTGTATTCGGGATTTTTAAGATAACCGTATGGAATGGCTGTTCCCAAATGCTCACCGCGTTCGCCTTTCGCTTTCTGTACCGCGCGGATTTTCTTGCTTGTATCGGCAGCATAGAAGTCGTTGAAATAATTGCGGATACCGGAGAAGTCCATATCCTTAACATTGAGGCTGTCGTATCCATCGTTGATGGCGATAAATCTCACGTTATAGGTGTGAAATGCAATTTCCATCAAATGATTGGTTTTGATGTGTTCTCTGCCAAGACGGGATTGGTCTTTTACAATAATGACACCGATTTTACCGGCTTTCATATCTTCTTCCATTTGCATAAATGCCGGTCTGTCATAATTCGTGCCTGTGTAACCGTCATCGATATAAAACTTGCAGTTATAGAACCCGTGATCGTCAGCATACCTTT
>JAZNEH010000203.1:0-6314 GCA_045588515.1 Eubacteriales bacterium | reverse complement strand
TGTAAAGAAAAAAGGCCTCTCACATTTGAGAAGCCTTAATCGTTTTAGTTTACGTGTCCCACATCATCGGTATATACACCGAAAATGCCCATATCAAAATATTTTTGTTGTTCCTCCCGGCCATTTACGGTGTGGATCATCAGCGGGACCCCGCATTTTTGCATATTTTCAACATAGCCAGTTACTTCGCATAATACATGATCGAATGTTATGGCAACGCAGGGATTCTTTTGCACAAATTTATTAATGGCAATATAGTTGGTTTTTTCCTCCCAACTCAAATTATATAGTGTATAAATAATCTTATCAAATCCCAACCGGCGAACCGGCTGATATTCTTCTTCATTATAGATCTGAATCACAAACTGATTCTTCAGGTGCGGAAGTGTTTGAGCGATATAGGAAACACCTTCCAGATTACGATCTTTAATATCAGTAACAATAAAAATATCAGGATTATTTTTTAAAAAGGTCTCCAATTCACTTATAGAAACCGGAGAGAAATGATCATAGATTTTACAGTTTAAAAATTCCTCTAAAGTAGGCGGACTATCTGCCAAAAAGCGCTCATTGAATTCTTTGCCCCAATGATGAACGCAAACAAGATGGTTATCAGATGTAAAATTAAAATCCAATTCAATAGCAGTTTCACCAGCCGAAGCACATTGGTTTAACGCCTCAATCGATGAAGAACCCAAATATTCCTGCCATTCGCCATCTTGATCTTTTGCCTTTAGCACTCCGCCGCCATGAATGATATACCGAAATTCTTCGATATGAAAATCTGCAGAAGTTTCAGTTTCTTCTTGCATTTCTGCACTTTCGGGTTGTTTACAACTATGAAGAGTAAGAATTAAAAGTAAGATCCCGCAAATAATAAAAAACCTTTTTAATTTTTTCAAAACTAATGATCCCCTTTACGGCAATTGTTATAACCGTATGGTTATATTTTGAATCATTATAGCGCATCTATGATACTATGTCAATACCGAACGGTTATCAAGAAGGCGGTGGAAATATGGACAATTATTATCCCCGATTAAAAGATCTCCGGGAAGATCACGATCTTTCCCAGCAGTTTGTATCAGAATATCTTGGGATGAAACAACCCCAATACAGCCGCTACGAGCGAGGGTTGCGGGATATCCCCACCGACGTTTTGATTCGTTTGGCGCAATTATACAAAACCACTACAGACTATATCTTAGGGCTGACGAATGACCCCAAAAAGCCATAACAAGACCTGTTTTTCAGGTCTTTTTTTATTGCATAAAATTGCCTTTTTTTCACATAATAAAGAAAAAACAGCGGGGTGAAAGAATGGCAAAGAAACGGGGCAGGATCGCCTTTGAATTTGAAAAAAAGATCTATATTAACGGATGGGGAAACTGCGTTGGAAAAAAGGAGCAGGAAGGGCCTTTAGGCGGGCTTTTTGATCAGGTGGAAGAGGATTTTTACTTCGGAAAAGAAACTCTGGAAAAAGCAGAAGTTCATCTTCAAAAAATGGCTTTAGAGCACGCTCTACGGCGGGCAGGCCATTCGACGAAAGAGTTGGAATTAGCGGCGGCCGGCGATCTATTAAATCAATGCATCAGTTCTGCCTATCATTTTCGCAACAGCGGGGTGCCCTACATTGGATTATATGGCGCTTGTTCCACCATGGCACTCTCCACTTTAGTGGCGGGGATGAGTTTAGAATCGGGGATCTCAAAGCGTTCGGCTGCCGTAACGTCCTCTCATTTTGGAACTGCCGAGCGGCAATTCCGGTTTCCTTTAGAATACGGCGGTCAGCGAGCGCCGGCGGCCCAGCATACGGTAACCGGTTCGGGAGCATTAATTTTGAGTTTGGAAAAAGGGCCGATCCGGGTAGCGGGAGGCGCCTTTGGAACCATCATTGATCGGGAAGTTTCGGATATGAACAATATGGGCGGAGCCATGGCACCGGCGGCCCTTTGGCTGATTACGGAATATCTGAAAGAAACCGGCACCGAGCCTTCTGATTATGACGGGATTTTCACCGGAGATCTGGGGCAGATCGGCCATCAAACTGTAATAGAATTGGCTAGTTTACAAGGGCTGGATCTAGGCGAAATTTATCAGGATTGCGGCCTTTTGATCTACGATCGGGAAAATCAGGATATGCACGCCGGAGCCAGCGGTTGCGGATGCAGTGCCAGCGTTTTAACGGCCTATATTCTACCCAAACTGGCAAAAAAAGAATGGAAGCGGGTTTTATTTTTATCCACCGGGGCGTTAATGAGCCCCCTATCGGTGATGCAGGGAGAATCCATTCCCGGCATTGCCCATTTGGTGCATTTGGAGGCAACGAAATGATCCTTGACTATTTAAAAGTTTTTCTGGTGGGTGGTATTCTTTGTGCAATCGCCCAGATCCTTATTGACAAAACCAACTGGACCCCTGCCCGGATCGTTGTTTTATATGTAGTGGGCGGCGTTTTTCTCACGGCCATCGGCGTTTACGATTCTATCCGGGATTTTGGGGGTGCCGGAGCCACGGTGCCCTTAACCGGGTTTGGATATTCTTTAGCAAAGGGCGTTGAAAAAGCCGTTGATACCCGGGGATTGATCGGCGTTTTTACCGGTGGTTTACAAGCCACTGCTGGAGGCATCGCGGCGGCCATTGGGTTTGGACTATTTTTCAGTTTATTTTTCAAACCTAGGGATAAATAAAGTGGGGCAGATCAATGCGTTCTGCCCCTATTTTTATATATAAATTTATCGATATTTTTCTTGCTCTCACCTTTCATTTTTGATATAATATAATGATAAAGGGGGGACATTTATGGCAGAAACCGTTTCGATGAAAATCATCGGGCATATCCACACCGATTTCACCACCAAATTCGGCGTGCCCCGGCAGAGCGGATTGGTGAACAATTTACAATCCGCCGTTATTTTGGAGCCGGAGTTTCGGGTGGCTGAAGCCTTCCGAGGGTTGGAAGGCTATTCCCATCTTTGGTTGCTTTGGCAATTTTCCGAAGCCGTTCGGGAAGATTGGCGGCCCACAATTCGCCCGCCCCGATTAGGCGGAAATGCCCGGATGGGGGTTTTTGCCAGCCGCAGTCCCTATCGCCCCAATGCCATCGGCTTATCTTCGGTGAAACTGGAGCGGATCGATTATGAGGCAAAAGAGGGGCCCGTTCTATGGGTGAGCGGCGCCGATCTAATGAACGGAACACCCATTTTCGATATCAAACCCTATCTGGCCTATACGGATTCCCATCCGCAAGCCTCAGGCGGCTTTGCTTTGCAAGAAAAAGAGGGCGCCCTGGAAGTACATTTTTCCCAAGCGCTACCCCCGGATTTTCCGGCTGAAAAACAAGCGGGGCTTTTGGAAGTTTTAGCCCAGGATCCCCGGCCCGGCTATCATAACGACCCCCAGCGGATCTACGGGATGGAATTTGCCGGCTTTGAACTGCGCTTTCAAGTGCAGGAAAACTGCCTGACCGTTTTAGAGGTATTTAGGCAAAATTCATAAGTTTTTTCTGCCCTTCGTCCTGTTCGTTAGAGGGGCAACCAAAAGTTTTTTCTTCTATTGACATTTATAATTAGATATGATATCTTTAAGATGTTGATAGAGGTGCATTGCATCATTAGTATTCCGGTTTATCCCGCCCTTGCCAAGGTGAAACCGGAGGAAAGGGATGGGTGCCGAAGGCGGTTCGCGGCAAAGAACCGTTCTGGCAGTCGGAAATAAGATTCCTACTGCTGTCGCAGAAATGCGGAGCGCTATCTTTTCGATATTTGGTGGGGGGGATCCCTGCCAAAGTTTTGCTGATGGAAGATAGTTGCTCTGCGGCTATCTTTTTTGTTTTTTAAAAGGAGGTTCTTCCTATGACTAACCCAATTTTTAAAGGCGTTGGAACTGCTATTGTTACTCCCATGAACAAAATGGGCGTTGATTATGAGCACTATGCCAAATTGCTGGATTTCCAGATTCAAGAAGGCATTAATGCTATTATTGTGGCCGGCACCACCGGCGAAGGCTCCACTCTTTCCGATGAGGAGCATAAGGCGCTGATCGACTATACTGTTCAATACGTAAACGGTCGGGTGCCCGTTGTTGCCGGAACCGGCTCTAACTGCACAGAATACGGCGTGGAATTGAGCAAAGCCGCCTGCAGTTACGGGGTAGACGGCCTGCTGACTGTTACCCCTTATTATAACAAAGCCACCCAAGAAGGGCTTTATCAAAACTTTATGGCCATTGCGGATGCGGTGGATAAACCCATTATTCTCTATAGCGTTGCCAGCCGGACCGGCTGCAACATTGAGCCCGCCACCTGCGCTCGCCTGGCTGAGCATCCCAACATTGCCGCCATCAAAGAAGCCAGCGGGAACATTTCCCAGATCGCAGACATTGCCGCCGCCACTGCCGGTAAGATGGATATCTATTCCGGCAACGACGATCAGATTGTGCCCATTATGTCTTTGGGCGGCATCGGCGTAATTTCGGTTCTTTCCAATATCCTACCCAAAGAAACCGTTGCAATTTGCGATAAATTCTTTGCCGGCGATCTGGAAGAAAGCCGAAAATTGCAGTTACATTATCTTCCCCTGATTCATGCGCTCTTCAGCGAAGTGAACCCCATCCCCGTAAAGGCCGCATTGGCCGCCATGGGATACGGAGAAAACTATCTGCGCTTACCCTTAACGCCTATGAGCAAGGAAAAAGAAGCCAAGATGTTTGAAATTATGCGTACAGAAGGGATCATCAAATAAAATGAAAGTGATTATTAACGGATCTGCCGGCCGGATGGGGATCGAGCTCACCCGGTTGGCTCAAGCCGGATGCCGGGGCGCTGAATATTTTGCCGGAGTGGATCTCAGCGGCAATGAAAGCGGCACTCCCTGTTATCAAAACTTAAAGCAAGTTCCCAAGGGAGCGGATTGCATTATCGACTTCACCCATCATACTGTTACCGATTCCCTGCTTACATATGCTGTTAAAAATCATCTGCCCGTTGTTTTGGCTACCACCGGCCACACGGAATCAGAATTAAAAACCATCCGGGCCGCCGCCAAGAAAATTCCCGTTTTCTTTTCGGCCAATATGAGTATGGGCGTTGCATTGCTGACAGAACTGGCTAAAAAAGCGGCCGCCGTTTACCCGGATGCTGATATTGAGATTATAGAAACCCATCATAACCGCAAACTGGATGCCCCCAGCGGCACCGCTTTGATGATAGCAGAAGCCTTAAAAACCATCCGCCTGAATGCTAAATTCCATTTAGGCCGCAGCGGACAAGCCAAGCGGGAACCTCAGGAGATCGGAATTCACGCTGTGCGCCGGGGCAACATTGTTGGAACCCACGAAGTTTTAATCTCCACCGATAGCGAAACCATCACCCTGAAACACGAAGCCCATAGCCGAGCACTTTTTGCCGATGGGGCTATGGCTGCCGCCGCTTTCCTTTGGGATAAGCCGGCAGGCCTTTACACTATGCAAGATATGATTAAATTTTGATATTCGATAGAAAGAGAGAACTTTACGACCATGCTGAAAGTTTTAAAATTCGGCGGGAGTTCCTTAGCCAATGCCGATCAATTCCGAAAAGCCGCCGCCATCATCAATGCCGAGCCCGAACGGCGTTATGTGGTTGCCTCTGCACCGGGCAAACGTTTTTTTGAAGATGAAAAAGTAACCGATTTGTTGTTGCGTTGCCATTCTTTAGCCAGCGATCGTAATCCTTACGATGATACCTTTGGCAAAATTGCAACCCGCTTTAAAGAATTGGTTGCTGATTTAGAATTGGATCTGGATCTGGATGCGGAACTGGAAGAAGTGAAAACTGCCATCGGCCACGGCGCAACCGCTGATTACGTTGCCAGCCGGGGCGAATATTTTAACTCTAAGATTATGGCCGCTTTTCTGAACGTGCCCTTTATTGATGCGGCTCAGTGCATCTGCTTTGCCCCCGACGGAAAGTTGGATAGCAAGCGCACCGAAACCGTTTTGGAAAATATGCTGGCCTTGGTGCCCCGGGCCGTTATTCCCGGTTTTTACGGAGCAATGCCCGACGGAAGCATTAAAACCTTCTCCCGGGGTGGTTCGGATATCACCGGCTCTATCGTTGCCGCCGCTGTGGAAGCGGATCTTTATGAAAACTGGACCGACGTTTCCGGTATGTTGATGGCTGATCCCCGGATCGTGGAAGATCCTGCTCCCATCGACGTTGTAACCTATCGGGAACTGCGGGAACTTTCTTATATGGGCGCCACTGTTTTGCATGAGGACGCCATCTTCCCGGTGCGCAAGGCCGGGATCCCCATCAACATCCGCAATACCAATGC
>JAZNEH010000202.1:0-11961 GCA_045588515.1 Eubacteriales bacterium | reverse complement strand
ATAAATACGGCTTTATAAAAGGGACAATGGGTATCTTTCCGGCAAAAAGTACAATTAAATTGTACTTTTTATCAAAAAATACGCATTTGAATGGTGTAGGTAAGTTTTTTCTTTTCAAAAAGTACAATTTAATTGTACTTTTTGAAGAATGGGGTGATGGAAGGATGGTTTATTTAATTGTACGATCAAGAGAATAAAAGGAAAGCCGCCCCGGAAATCACAATTCAATTGTGATTTTTTGGGGCGGCAGGTTATTCCGTTATAAAGTAGTAATGGATCGCACCGTTTTTCCAACTGGCGGTGATGCAATAGAGGAATCCTATTTCGGCGTTGAAGGAGCCGGTTTGAGGGGTTTCTGTTTCGAAAATCACCGATTCGCTTTCCGGGTGCGGTGCGCCGATAACATCGGTGGGCCAGCGCTCGATTCGGATGGAGTGCGAGGCGGCGGAAAGCCGATAAGAGATTTTTGAGTTCTGTAAGGAAAGAACGGGGTGATTGGCCTCATTGCTTAAGGGGTCCGGATAGGAGGAACATTCGTAAAGGCCGGTGCCGTCCCGCAGAGCGATATCCCATCCCAGACACCATCCTTCGGGCGTATACTCCTTGTTGCCGCAGGTGAGGGTGATGATGGGTTTTTCCTGCAGATAACCGGATTTGGGCTGCTTCATATAATGGCGGATCCATAGGCTTCCCGCAATTAAAACTAAGGCGATGCACGGAATGAAAAACCAGAATTTCTTCATAGCAAAAACCTCCTTTTGCTAATAATACGATTCAAATGGGCAAAATGTTGCAAGGGGTGATTTTATGCACACCTTCGGTGTGATGATATACAACCTGACGGTTGATGATATGCACGCCTGCGGCGTGATGATATACACACCTTCGGTGTGATTTCATCAGCCTGAAGGCTGATGAACCCCACACCCACAACCATTCTCCGCATATAATATCAGCGCCCCGGGAGGTCGTTTCTTCCCGGGGCGCCGTACACTATATTGCAATTACTTGTGGGTTGTCCCCCCTTGGAAGGGGGAACACGATGTGTCCGCTGACACATCGGAGGGGGTTACCATTTTGGCGGGATCCACCAGAGCGTCGAATTCCTCTTCAGAGATGAATCCGCTTTGCAAGGCGGCCTCCCGCAGAGTAAGGCCTTGTTGATGGGCGGTTTTGGCGATTTTTGCCGCATTTTCGTAGCCGATCTTAGGCGAAAGGCAGGTCACCAGCATCAGAGAGCCATCCAGATGCGCCTTCATTTTTTGCTCGTTGGCTTTCAGGCCCTTCAAACAATTCTGCGCAAAGGAGTTCATCGCATCGGCAAGCAGTTGGGCCGATTGCAAAAAGTTATAGGCAACCACCGGCATAAACACATTCAGTTCAAAATTCCCTTGGGAAGCGGCAAATCCGATCGTGGCATCGTTGCCCATCACCTGCACCGCAACCATCGTGACCGCCTCGCACTGGGTGGGGTTCACTTTGCCGGGCATAATGGAACTGCCGGGCTCGTTTTCCGGGATGGTGATCTCGCCCAATCCACAGCGAGGCCCGCTGGCCAGCCAGCGGATATCGTTGGCGATCTTCATCAAATTGGCCGCCAAGGCCTTCAGAGCGCCGTGGGCATAAACAAAACTATCCTTAGAAGTGAGTGCGTGGAACTTATTGGGATCCGGCCGGAAGGGCAGGTGCGTTTCTTCGCTGAGCAGATCGCAAACGGCTTCGTCGAAATGATCCGGCGCATTCAGCCCGGTTCCAACGGCAGTTCCGCCGATGGCCAATTGGGCCAGATAGGGCAGGCTCATTCGAATCATCCGTTCGTTTTCTTCCAGCATTGCCCGCCAGCCGCTGATCTCCTGACTAAATCGCAGGGGGGTTGCATCCTGCAGATGGGTGCGGCCGATCTTAATGATCGACTCATTCTCCTGCTCCAGCCGTTGCAGTTCTTCCCGCATCTCCTTTAGGGCCGGCAATAATTGCAGAGCCAGGGCTTCTGCCGCCGCAATGTTCATTGCTGTGGGGAAGGTATCGTTGGAACTCTGGCTCATATTCACGTGGTCGTTGGGATGGAGCGCCAAGCCCTCTTCCCCGGCCAGATGGGCCAAGACTTCGTTCACGTTCATATTGGTCTGGGTGCCGCTTCCGGTTTGCCAGACAACTAAGGGGAATTCCTCCCAATGCTCGCCTCGCAAAACCGCATCGCAGGCGGTGATGATGGCGGCTTCCTGCAATTTTGTCAATTTACCAAAGTTTGCGTTGGCTCTGGCGCAGGCTTTTTTTAATAAGGCAAAGGCCCGGATCAGGGCCCGGGGCATTTTTTCTTCGCCGATCTTGAAGTTTTCCAAACTCCGCTGGGTCTGAGCGCCCCATTTCCGGGCGGCTTCCACTTGAATTTCGCCCATTGAATCGTGTTCCAAACGGTATTCCATCTCGTTGCTCCTTTGGTTTGATGGAAACATTATACTTGTTTTTCCCTGTTTTTTCAACTAAAATAGAAAGAGAGGTGATGAAAATGCTGTTTTTTCGCAACAAAGCACAAAAGGAACTGGATTTTATCTTGGAAGAATTAAAAAACTTCCTTTCCAATAATTATAAAGATGCCGCCCACACCTGCCGTAAACAACTGGGCGAAAAAAGCGAGGCCTATTATCAGGCGGGCAAACTGACCCGTGCCCAATACCTTCACTATCAACAACTTTACAAAAACTATACCAAGTTGATGGAAAACTATCACCATTGATTCGATTAAAATCCCCTCTTGCATATTCCGCTTGGTTCGTACTATAATGATATTAATATAAAATTCGAGGTAATTGCGATGAATGAATTGACCCGGGGCCTAGAGCCCGCCGCCGTTCTCCGGCATTTTGAAGATCTTTGCGCCATTCCCCACGGATCCGGCAACACCAAGGCCATCAGCGATCACTGTCTGGCATTTGCCAAGGGGCTGGGGCTGGAGTGCCGCCAGGATCAATGGAATAATATTGTGATCAAAAAGCCGGCCACGCCGGGCTATGAAGAGCATCCGCCGGTGATTTTGCAGGGCCATTTGGATATGGTTTGCGAAAAGGAGCCGGGCAGTGACTTTGATTTCCTGCAGGATGGATTGAAATTGAAATTAGAAGGGGATTTTCTTTTTGCCGAAGGAACCACCCTAGGCGGCGACGATGGCATTGCCATCGCCATGGCAATGGCCGTTCTGGAAAACGATTCGTTGACCCATCCGCCCATCGAGGCGGTGTTCACCGTAGATGAAGAAACGGGGATGGACGGCGCCGAAGGGTTAGACGTTTCGGATCTGAAGGGGAACACCCTTTTAAATATCGATTCCGAAGAAGAAGGGATCCTCACCGTTTCCTGCGCCGGCGGTGCCAAGGCAGTTTGCGTGTTGCCTCTGGAGCGGGAGGCCAATGAGCGGGTTTGCAGGAAGATCACCGTTACCGGCCTGATCGGCGGTCATTCCGGGGCGGAGATCCATAAAGGGCGGTTGAATTCCAATCGGGTGATGGCGGAATTCTTAAAGAGCCTTTCGGTGGATTACCGTATCGTTTCTATTGCCGGTGGCTTAAAGGATAACGCCATCCCCCGGCAAACGGAGTGTGTGATCGCATTGGATGGGGAACTTTCGGCGGAAGCGTTTGTGGCCGCCCACCGCATCGAATCCGATCCCGATCTGCAGATTTTGGTGGAAGATGCGCCCCGGGCAGAGCAATGCTATACGAAAGCGTGTTCCCAAACGATCCCCGATTTTCTGCTGGCCTTGCCCAACGGGATTCAAGCCATGAGCCGGGAGATTGAAGGGCTGGTGCAGACCTCGTTGAATTTGGGCATTCTGAAAGAAGAGGAGCAAGGCCTTTCCGCCACCTTCGCTGTGCGCAGTTCTGTGGAGCAGGAAAAAACCGATCTGCTGGCGGAATTGAAGCGGGTAACCGAAGAATTCGGCGGACGTTATGCCGCTTTCGGCCACTATCCGGCTTGGGAATACCGCAAGGATTCCCGCCTGCGGGAAACTATGGCGGCGGTTTTTGAAAAGATCTATGGTAAGGCGCCCAAGATCGAAGCCATCCACGCCGGTCTGGAATGTGGGTTGTTTGCCGGCAAGATCAAGGATCTGGATGCGGTTTCTTTTGGGCCGGATCTTTTCGATATTCATACAACACGGGAACGGATGAGCATTTCTTCCGTGGAGCGAACCTATCAATTTCTCTGCGAAGTTTTAAAGGAGTTATAAAAAATGGTAAAAGAAAGAATTTTAAAGGTACAGGCGTTATTGGAAGAAAATGGCGCAATGCTGATTACCGGCCAGCCCAACCGCTATTATTTCACCGGGATGGAATCTTCCGCCGGGATGGTGTTGATCACCAAAAAGAATGCTTATTTTATGATCGATTTCCGCTATGTGGAAAAGGCGAAAAAGGTGGTAAAGGACTGCCAGGTGCGGCTTTCTTCTTATTCGGATCAAGAGATCGGCGAACTTTGCGCCCAAGACGGCGCCAAGATCCTGCATATTGAGGCTTATGAAATGAGCGTGGATCGGCTGGAGCAGTTAAAGGCCGCCCTGCCGGAACTTATCCTCTGCACCGATCCCACTATAGACGATGCCATCATTGAAATGCGGAGTATGAAAACTGCCGGGGAACTGGAACTGATCCAAAAGGCCCAAAAGATCACCGACGATACCTTCGCTTATATCTTGGATCGCATCAAGCCCGGCCGCACCGAGCGGGAAGTGATGCTGGATATGGAATTTTTTATGCGTAAACAGCCGGAGTGTCAGGGGGTATCCTTCGATTTCATTGTGGTGTCCGGCAAGAATTCCTCGTTGCCCCACGGAGTTCCTTCCGATAAGAAGATTGAAGTGGGAGATTTTGTAACGATGGATTTCGGGGCCATTGTGGGGGGCTATTGCTCCGATATGACCCGCACCGTGGCGGTGGGCGCCGTTACCGAGGAACAGAAAAAGGTCTATAACACCGTTCTGCAGGCCCAATTGGCGGCACTGGATGCGGTGAAGGCCGGGCTGGTCTGCAAGGATGTGGATAAGATCGCCCGGGATATCATCTACAATGCGGGCTATGAAGGCTGCTTCGGCCACGGCCTGGGCCACAGCGTGGGCATCGAGATCCACGAAAACCCCGCCTTCAATATGCGCTGTGAAACCATTCTGAAACCCGGCACGGTGATGACCGTGGAGCCCGGCATCTATCTGGAAAACAAATTCGGTGTCCGGATCGAGGATATGGTCTACGTGACCGAAGAGGGGAGCATCAATCTGACCGCCTCCCCCAAGGAACTGATCATCCTGTGACCCCCTTCCGAGGAGCAAGCGTGCTCCTCGTGTTCCCCCCAGGGGGAACAACCCACAAGTAATTAAAAGATAGCCGACGGCCCTGCGGGAAGAAACCATCTCCCGCAGGGCTGATTTATTTTCGAGAAGACAGGGGACCGTCCCCTGTCTTCAGAACGAAATTATGAAAGACAAGGAACCGTCCCCTGTCTTCAGGAACCGTCCCCTGTCTTCTTATTACAAATAAAATAAGAGATACAGCCCACCGACTCAACGGTGTGGGTCGGCTCTCAAAGAGTATCGACCTTGAAACTGTATCTCTTGATACTAAAATATCACAAACTCCAAAAAATGTCAATAAGACAGGGGACGGTTCCTCGTCTTCGACTGATTCTGACTGAAATTTAATGCGATCAAAATAGAGAGCCTGCCGCGCTGATGTGCGGCAGGCTTTTTCTTCATTGTGGGAAAGGTCTTGTTGCGGAGAGGTCTAAACAGCTCGATAAAACCGATATTCACTCCGCCCGGTGCCCGATTTTTTGCAAAGCAACGAATTCATAGAGATTTCATTATATTAATATAGTAAAAATTTATCATTTTTTGGAATCAAGGGCTCAAAGGATTGACAGATGAGCCTTTTTGTTTTATAATATTCGATGAATCATAATCGAATCGTGCGCACTGGAAAGACGTTTGTCCTTGATTTCTACATTTATTCTATATAAATAAGGCATATTCCGTTATGAAATATTTTGTTTTGGGAGAGTGAACGTTTTGGATTCCAAATTGGCATTCTATATCGCAAAGCGGATCATTTTGGCTGCTTTCACGGTATTTCTTGTCATCACCATCACCTTTTTTGCCATGAAGGCCATCCCCGGTGGTCCGTTCTTGAGCGAAAAAGCCCCCAGCCCGGCAGTTACTGCTCAGTTGGAGGCAAAATACGGCTTAGATAAGCCCATTATGGAGCAGTATACCACCTATCTGAAGGACGTATTGCGCTTCGACTTCGGCCCTTCGATTAAAAACCGTGGCCGCACCGTAACCGATTTGATGATGGAAGGTTTTGCTACCAGCGGTAAGCTGGGCATCATTGCCGCCGTTCTGGCAATCATTTGCGGGTTGGTATTGGGCTCTGTTGCCGCCGTATTCCACGATAAGTTTATCGATAAACTGATTATGGTGCTTTCCACGGCCTGCGTGGCAACGCCTTCATTCGTTGTGGCAACGCTACTATTGCTGATCCTATGTATCTGGATCCCAATCTTCCCCTCCAACGGCTCCACTTCTGCAGGTTTGATCTTGCCGGTGGTGGCGCTGAGCCTTTCCCCCATGTCCTATATCACCCGGTTGACCCGTTCCAGTATGTTGGACGTTCTGGGCCAGGATTATATCCGCACCGCCCGGGCCAAGGGTGTTTCTCCGGCCAAGGTTCTTTTCAAACATTCTTTGAAAAACGCCGTGACCCCGGTCATCACCTACGTTGGCCCCATGGTGGCTTATATTCTGACCGGTAGTCTGGTAGTGGAGCAGATCTTTGCGGTGCCCGGCATCGGCAAATACTTCTTCTCCAGCATCATCAACCGGGATTATCCTATGATTATGGGAACCACCATCTTTTTGGCAACTATTATGGTTATTATGACCCTGCTATCGGATATCTGCTATAAGATTTTCGATCCCCGGGTAGACTTTAGTTAAGGAGGGTTTAAAGTGAAAGATATCAATGAATTACCTAAGAAAAATCCTTTAAGCCTTCAATTGAATCTGCAGAGTTTTGAGAAGGCCACCGAAGAAGAAAAGGCCCTTCAGGCCCGGATGCGGGAAAGCACCACCTTCTGGAAAGACGGGATGCGCCGGTTTTCCAAAAACAAGGTGGCTATGACCTGCTTGATCATCGTAGCAGTAGTGGTGTTTATCGCCATCTTTGTTCCGATGTTCTATCCCTATAGTTATGATGAGATGCTGGGCGTGAGCCAAGGTGCCACCGATGCATCCTATAATAACTTGAAGCCCTTTGAATACGGCGAAACCGAGCAGGCCCGGATCGAAAACGGCGAAAAGATCTTCCCCCATATTTTCGGAACCGATGCCCATGGCCGGGATTACGCTATTCGTGTAATCTATGGCGCCCGGATCTCTTTGGCCGTTGGCTTCTTTGCCAGCATCATCGTTTTGATTATCGGCGCCATCTACGGTTCTGTTTCCGGCTATTATGGCGGGAAAGTCGATTTGATTATGATGCGTATTGTAGATATCATCTATTCCTTGCCCGATCTGCTGATGATCATTCTGCTGGCCACCGTTCTGAATCAAACGTTGCGCCCCGTTTTGGATACCGCCTTGCAGGGTACAGCATTAGCCAAACTGGGCACCGGGATGATCAGTATCTTTATCGTATTCGCCCTGCTTTATTGGGTGGGTATGGCCCGGCTGATCCGGGGCCAGATCCTCACCATCAAACAGCAGGACTACGTTTTGGCGGCCCGCTCCATCGGCGCCAAAGGCGGCCATATCATCCGCCGGCATATGTTGCCCAACTGCATTAGCGTGTTGATTATCTCCACCGCTCTGCAGATCCCCTCTGCGATCTTTACCGAAAGTTATCTGAGCTTTTTGGGCTTGGGCGTCAATATGCCGATGCCCTCTCTGGGCTCCTTGGCCTCCGAGGCCCTTTCCGGTATTTTCAGTTACTCTTATCGTCTGGTGATTCCGGCGGTTGCCATCTGCCTGATCGTTCTTTCTTTGAACCTGGTGGGTGACGGTTTGCGGGATGCCTTCGATCCCAAGTTGAAGAAGTAAGGAGGCAACGACGATGGAATTATTAAAAGTAACCGATTTGAGAACCTCCTTTTTCACCCCCGCCGGCGAAGTAAAAGCAGTGAACGGCGTGTCCTTTTCTCTGGATAAAGGCAGAGTATTGGGCATCGTGGGTGAATCCGGCTCCGGCAAGAGTGTAACCGCTTATTCGATTATGCAG
The DNA here is from genome assembly GCA_045588515.1 of Eubacteriales bacterium. Classification (GTDB taxonomy): domain Bacteria; phylum Bacillota; class Clostridia; order Oscillospirales; family QAKW01; genus QAKW01. The sequence goes on along the minus strand of JAZNEH010000202.1, from coordinate 3,697 downwards.
ATCTTGGCCAATCCCGGCAAGATCGTGGGCGGCAGTGTGATGCTTCACGGCGAAGAACTGGTGGGCGCTTCCAAAGAGAAGATGGCTTCGATCCGGGGCAATAAGATCAGTATTATCTTTCAGGATCCTATGACTAGTTTGAACCCGGTGTTCACCATCGGGAACCAGTTGATGGAAGCCATTATGCTCCATACCAACCGGAATAAAGAAGAAGCTCGTGCCCGTGCCATCGAAATGCTGGAACTGGTGGGCGTGAACGAGCCGGAAAAGCGGATCAAGCAATATCCCCATGAATTTTCCGGCGGTATGCGCCAGCGGGTGATGATCGCAATGGCGCTGGCCTGCGAACCCGATATTCTGATCGCCGATGAACCCACCACCGCTCTGGACGTGACTATTCAGGCCCAGATTCTGGATCTGATGAAAGATCTGCAAAAGAAACTGGGGATGGCGATTATTATGATCACCCACGATCTGGGCGTTGTGGCCGAGATGTGCGATGAAGTGATCGTTATGTACGCCGGCGAAGTTTGCGAACGGGGCACGGCAGACGAAATTTTCTATAACCCCAAACACGAATATACCAAAGGGCTGATGCGTTCTATTCCCACGGTGAACACCGACGGAAAACGCTTGGAGCCCATCGGCGGAACCCCTGTGGATCTGCTGAATATGCCGGATGGCTGCCCCTTCTCGCCCCGTTGCGATGCTTGTATGAAGGTGTGCCTCAGCCATAAGGCCAAGGAAATGCGGATCAATGAAGATCATATTTCCAGTTGCTGGCAGAATGTGAAAGATGCCATTGCCGCCGGCACTATTACCGAAAAAGCAGTAGAGGAGATGTATCAAGAATGAGCGAACAAAAAAATCTTCTCGAAGTAAAAAATCTGAAAGAATATTTCCGCATCCCCAGCGGATTTATGAAGTCCCTCACCCTGAAGGCTGTGGATGATGTTTCCTTCGAGATCAAAGAAGGGGAAACGTTAGGCTTGGTTGGGGAATCCGGCTGCGGCAAAACAACCGTTGGCCGCACCATCCTGCAACTTTATAAACCCACCGCCGGCGAAGTTTGGTTCGATGGCAAGTTGATTCAGGCTCCCAAAGATATCCGGGAATTCCGTAAGCAGGCCCAGATGGTGTTCCAGGATCCCTATTCTTCCTTGGATCCCCGGATGACGGTCAGCGATATTATCGGCGAGCCTTTGGATGTGCATAAACTTTATTCGAATAAAAAAGAACGGGCCGAAAAGATCCGCTATCTGATGGATCTGGTGGGCCTGCCCGATGAACACGCTTCCCGCTATGCCCATGAATTTTCCGGCGGCCAGCGTCAGCGGATCGGGATTGCCCGTGCGTTGGCTGTGGATCCCAAGTTCATCGTTTGCGATGAGCCGGTTTCCGCTCTGGATGTTTCCATCCAGGCGCAGGTGGTGAATATGTTTGAGGATCTCCAGCAAAAACTGGGGCTCACCTATCTGTTTATTGCCCACGATCTCTTGGTGGTGAAGCATATCTCCACCCGGATCGCTGTAATGTATCTGGGTAAGTTGATCGAGATCGGGCCTTCCGATGAACTCTATCATCATCCCTTGCATCCCTATACCATTTCTTTGCTTTCCGCTGTGCCGGTGCCCGATCCCAAGATCGCCCGTGCCAATGAGCGGATCCATCTGGAAGGGGATGTGCCCAGCCCCCTGCATATGCCCAGCGGTTGCCCCTTCCGCACCCGTTGCCCCAGAGCCACTGCAAAATGTGCCGAAACGATGCCCGAACTCAAGGAGATCGCGCCCGGCCATAAGGTGGCCTGCCACAATCTGTAATTATGCCCTGCCTTGGGCTAATTAATAAAATTATAGGAGGAATAAACCTATGAAAAAGGCATTGAGTTTATTGCTGGTTGTAGCAATGATCCTCAGCTGCACAGTGGCTCTGACCTCTTGCGGCAAAAAAGAAGCTGCCATGGTTCTGAACGTTGGCGCTTATCCGGATACTGTAGACCCTGCCCTCAACAGCGCTGTTGACGGTGCTACCTACATTATCCACGTTTTCGCTGGTCTTGTTGGTTATGAACAGGACGAAAACGGTAAGTTGGTTTTGGTTCCCCAGATGGCCAAAGAACTGCCCACCGGCGTTAAGCAGGCTGATGGCAAAACCGCTTACACCTTCACTCTGCGCGATGATCTGAAGTGGAGTGACGGCACCGCTCTGACCGCCAAGGATTTCGTTTATGCTTGGAACAGAGCTGCTGATCCCGCAACCGCTGCTGACTACGGCTATATGTTCGAAGTTATCGACGGTTATGCTGCTCTTGTAGATTCTTATGATGAAGAAGGCAAACTGATCGGCGAAAAGAAATTGTTGAACGTTACCGCTTCCGAAGACGGCAAGCAATTGACCGTTGTTCTGACTGTTGACGTTCCCTATTTCTATGAACTCTGCGCATTCCCCGCTTATATGCCCGTTCGTGAAGATATCATCACTGCTAACGGCGAAGCTTGGGCTACCTCTGCTGCTACCTACATCGGTAACGGCGCTTACAAGGTAACCTCTTTCACCCAGACCGAAATGGTTCTGGAAAAGAACGAAAACTTCTACGATGCTGATCGTGTTGTTTCCGATAAGATCACCTTCGCTTTCAATGATGACGACGCTTCTTTGCTGTCTAACTTCAAGAATGGCTCCTACAAGTTCATCGATTCCGTTCCCAACGACGAAATCGCCAGCTTGAAGGAAAGCAATCCCGAAGAATTCTTCGTTGAAGGTCAGCTGGGTACCTACTACGTTTCCTTTAACGTAAACGATCCCGCTTTCAAAGACTTCACTCAAGAAGAAAAAGCTAAGATCAGAAAGGCTATGGGCCTGATGATCGACCGTAACTATGTTGTTGAAGAGATCGGCCAGGCTGGCCAGGTTCCCGCTGCTGGTTTCGTAGCAATGGGTCTGACCGAGCCCGATGGTTCCGAATACATCTCCAAGAACGGTGTGAACGGCGACGGTAAGGGTTACTACAGCGTTGCTAAAGAAGACTACGCTGCTAACTGCGCTGAAGCTGTTAAACTGCTGACCGAGGTTGCTACCTCTTCCGGTAAGTTCACTGTTGCTGATAACAAGGTTACCGGCTTCCCCACCGTTGCCTACATCACCAATGAAGGTTCCGGCCACGAAGCTGTTGCCGCTTATCTGCAGAATGTATGGGGCACCTATGGCATCAACGTAACCGTTGAGAAGCAAGAATGGGCCACCTTCCTGAACACCCGTAAAGAAGGTAACTACTCTGTTGCCCGTAACGGCTGGCTGGGTGACTATAACGATCCTATCTCCTTCCTGGATATGTGGATCACTTCTTCCGGTAACAACGATTCTCAGTTCGGTAAGGGCGACCACGCTACTTACGCCGGTTATGCCGGTGGCAAGACCTGGGCTGAGTCCTATGATGCTTTGATCGCTGAAGTGAAGACTTCTACCGATGCTGCTAAGCGTTTCGAGCTGATGCACGATGCTGAAGATATCCTGATGGAAACCGGCGCTATCTGCCCTGTTTATTACTACACCGATATCTTTATGTGCAGCAAGGATATCCAAGGCTTCTTCACCTCTCCTCTGGGCTTCAAGTATTTCCATTTTGCTTCTTTGAAGTAATCTGAAAATTACGCTCAGTAATTGAAGAATCAAACTCCCCCAACCGCTTCGGCGGTTG